>JAIXOO010000467.1 GCA_027486765.1 Saprospiraceae bacterium | reverse complement strand
CCACTATTGACTACCGAAATCACCTCAGCAGTACTCAGCGTCGCAGTAGGCGATTTGAGTTTCAACTTCCCATCCTCGGTACGCCCGGAGCGCAATTCCCGGAAGATGGTCACCAAACGACGGATTTCTTCGCTAGGCACTTTGGCCTCCGCCAAATCCAGGGCTTTACCCAATTGGCTCACCCGGGTTTGGACAATTTCTACTTCTTCTTCCATGCTGCTCGGCAAAGGCAGCACTACTGTATTGAAACGACGCTGCAAGGCGCTCGACAATTCATTAACGCCCCTATCCCGGTCATTGGCGGTAGCGATGATGTTGAAGCCCCGCATGGCCTGCACCTCGGTATTCAACTCGGGGATCGGTAAGGTTTTTTCGGATAAAATGGTGATCAAGGCATCCTGTACATCCGAGGGTACCCGGGTCAACTCTTCGATACGTACAATGGCCCCGTGTTGCATGCCGTGCATCACTGGGCTGGGGACTATGGCTTTTTCAGAAGGGCCTTCAGCCAGCAATCGAGCGTAGTTCCAGCCGTAGCGCAGGGCATCTTCACTCATGCCTGCGGTGCCTTGTACCAGCAAGGTAGAGTCGCCGCTGATGGCCGCAGCCAGGTGCTCGGAGACCCAGGTTTTGGCGGTGCCGGGTACTCCCATGAGCAGGAGCGCACGGTCGGTGGCCAGGGTGGCCACGGCAACTTCAATCAGGCGGCGCTGGCCGAAGTACTTGGGCGTGATTTCTTCGCCACTGTCTAATTTGCCGCCCATCAGGTAGGTCACTACGGCCCAGGGGGATAGTTTCCAGTTGCGGGGACGGGTGTGTTGGTCGGCTGCGGCAAGGGCTGTTAGTTCGGCAGCGTAGATGTTTTCGGCGTGTGGGCGAAGAATGTCCATGTTCAAGTTCAGTTTAAAAAGCTAAAAGCACTTCCTTTCTGAGGTGCCTCTTTAGTGCCTCAGGATTCTTAGGTGGTGAAATAACTTTTTTTACTACCTAAGAATCCTAAGGCACTAAAGATGCACCTTAGAAGTTATACAAAATATGTATTCCATCAAGGCTTGGGCCGCTTGTACCGGATCGGCGCAGCTGGCTCTGGCTTCAATAGCACCCCTTTCGTTTTCATCAAGTTCATCGCCTCCTGCACAGCGCGCTCCAGTTGAGGATCGCCGCCTTTCAGCACCGCGGAAGGTAAATTTTCCACCTCGATATCCGGCGCAATGCCTTCACCCTCAATGGCCCATTTGCCATCCACATCATAAAACCCACCACGTGGGGCCACCATCCGACCACCATCGATGAATCCAGGCGTATCCGCCGTGTGCACCAAACCACCCCAGGTACGCGTACCCACGAGTGGACCGATGTTCATCCGTTTAAACAAGTAGGGCAGCAAGTCGCCGCCAGAACCCGCCCGTTCGTTGATGATCATCACCTTGGGGCCCCAGATTCCGGTTTGAGGCTGCGTAAAGGGGCGATTGCCCTCCACTCGGCTATTGAAATACCCGTGCAATTGCCGAGCCATGATGTCGACCATGTAATCCGCTGCCGAGCCGCCACCGTTGTTGCGCTCGTCAATGACCGCGCCTTTTTTGTCTTGCTGCGCAAAATAGTAACGGTTGAAATAGGTAAAGCCGGGGTTACCCGTATTGGGCACATACACATAAGCCAGTTGGCCTTTGGACAAGGAATCGACCTTGCGGCGATTGCCTTCCACCCAATCGCGTGAGCGCAGCGGACCTTCGTTCGCCAGCGGCACTACGGTCACCAAACGGCTGCCTTCCAGATTCGGGTTTTGGTTGAGCCGCAATTTAACTTGTTTGTCGGCGCTGCCTTCAAAAAAGCTGTAGAAATTTTGTGGTGCTTTGGTGGTTTTGCCATTTACCTCCAGGATATAATCGCCTACTTTGGCATCGATGCCCGGGGTAGCCAATGGTGCCCGCAAATCGGGGTTCCAACTTTCGCCGGTATAGATTTTTTTGATCCGATAAAATCCATTGACCTCCTCAATGTCCGCACCCAACAAGCCTACCGGAACATTTTTGATGTCCGGAAAATCTCCTCCGCTGGTATACGAGTGCCCTACCGCAATCTCGCCGCCCAGGATATCCACCACATAGTTCAAGTCGGTACGGTGTTTGACGTGATCCACCCAGGGGCGGTACCATTTGTACACATCATCCCAGGGTGCACCATGGGTATTGTCCACATACAAAAAGTCGCGCTGAAAACGCCAACCTTCGCGGAAGATTTGTGCCCATTCCTGGCTTGGGTCTACTTTGAATTGCAGGTTCAGGTTCAATTTGCCATCGCCGGGTTTGGGCAGGGCGTCGGTTTTGACAATGCCCCAGGCACCTGCGCCATTGTACAACAACTGTTTGCGGTCAGCCGAAGTGACCGCAGAATTGACGGCACTCAAGTAAACCTCGGTTTTGCGGTCTTTAAAATTGTAGCGGTGCAGCGTTTGTGCTGGCTGATTTTGCACGGCTTCCAGGTAAAAAACGTAGTCCTTGGGGCCTGCTACCAAACTGGTGTAATTGCGCAGCGGAACGTTGACGGGCAGGATGCGTTGTTGAATGCCATCCAGATCGACAGTCACGGCCACTCCGGCGTCTTTATTGGCTGGAGCGTCGGGCTTAGTCTCGGATTTTGCTTCTTCTTCATCACTTTTGGGCAAAAATGGCGAGGCATCTTTTTTGGATAAAACCACTACGTATAGGCCCCGATTGACCTGATTGCTGTAAGCGCTCATGTCGAGCCAGGAACTGGTCAAACCGTAATCGGTACTCGCCAAAAAGTAGAGGTATTTGCCGCCTGCATCCCACACTGGCGTGATGGCATCTGCCAGTCCGTCGGTGATTTGTTGGCTTTG
>JAIXOO010000333.1 GCA_027486765.1 Saprospiraceae bacterium | reverse complement strand
TGGCTCAGATTACCATCCCCAATCCGATCCTGACCGGGTTTTATCCCGATCCCAGCGTCATACAGGTGGGTAAGGATTATTACCTCGTCCATTCCACTTTTTCTTACTTTCCCGGCATCCCGGTGTTTCACAGCAAGGATTTAAAAAACTGGAAACAAATCGGCAATGTCATCCACCGCAACTCCCAGATGGATTTTATGGGGGAACGTTTGACTCGCGGCTTGTTTGCCCCTTCTATCAGTTACCACAAAGGCACTTTTTACGTGGTCTGTACCGACATTGACCACGATGGCAATTTTGTTGTAACCGCCAAAGACCCCGCTGGCCCTTGGAGCGATCCAGTGAAGATTCCACAGGTGCGCGGCATTGACCCATCCATTTATTTCGACGACGACGACAAGGCCTACATCGTATACAACAGCGACGCGCCCGACCGCAAACCACTGTATTCCGGACACCGCACGGTCAGAGTACAGGAGTTTGACCCCGTAGCGCTGAAGGTATTTGGTGAAGAAAAACAATTGATCAATGGCGGTGTCGACATCACCAAAAAGCCCGTCTGGATTGAAGCGCCCCACTTCCTGAAAAAGAACGGTTGGTATTATTTGTACGCCGCAGAAGGTGGCACTTCGGTCAATCACTCGGAGGTGGTTTTGCGCAGCAAATCAATTTGGGGCCCTTTTGTGCCTTACGAGCAAAACCCTATTTTGACCCAGCGCGATTTACCCGCCGACCGCAAAGACCCGGTTACTTCCGCCGGACATGCTCAGTTTGTAGAAGGCCCCGATGGCAAAACCTACGCCATCTTTTTGGCAGTACGGCCTTATGAGGGTGACTATTACAACACTGGCCGGGAAACTTTCATTGCCCCCGTGGAATGGAAAAACGACTGGCCCATCATCAACCCCGACCACAAGGAGATCCAATATTCCTACACCGCCAAGTACAAAGAGGTCAAACAAAAAGGAGCCTTGCCCCAAGCAGGTAATTTTCAATACACCCTGACCTTTGAAAAAAACCTCGACCCGGCCCTACTGTTCATGCGCAAAATCGACAGCAGTTCTTTTTCCTTGTCCAAAAAGCAGGGACTTACTTTGAAACTGAAGCCTGAAACCGTAATGGATTTCAGCAATCCTTCTTTCATCGGCAAACGCCAGCAACACTTGTACAGCACGGCGGAAACGGCTTTGAGTTTCACCCCCACTGCGGAGCATGAAAAAGCAGGCTTGGTGATTCTTCAGGATGAAAGACATTTTTACTACTTGTGCAAATCCCAGTCGCAGGGCAAAGCGGTCGTTCAATTGTATCAAAGTATGACCAAGGAAAAATCCATGGAATTGCTTGCTGAAATTCCGGTGAAAGCCTCTGCAAAGTCCGTAGGCTTGCGCATCAGTTCAGCGGGCGATACCTACAGTTTTTACTGTTCGGAGGATTTCAAAACCTGGAAACCGCTGAAAGAGAAAGTAGACGCCAAATTCCTCAGCACCAAAGCGGCAGGCAGTTTCATCGGCTGTTTGTACGGGATGTACGCCACTTCTTCGGGACAAACAAGCACCAACTCCGCGTCCTTCAAATACTTGAAATATGGCGGCAATGACCCCATGTTCAAATAATCGCAGCATGAGAAGATACTTGCTCATCGTCAGTATGTATAGCATCCTGGGCATTTGCACCACCAATGCCCAGGATCGACTTTATTCCAACTCCTTTTCGCTTGCCGAGGTAAGTTTACTCGATGGGCCTTTCAAACACGCCCGGGATCTCAACATTCAAACCCTGCTGCAATACGATGTAGACCGTTTGTTGAATCCCTATCGCAAGGAAGCCGGGCTGCCCGAAAAAGCGGCAAGTTATTCCAATTGGGATGGGCTGGATGGGCACGTCGGTGGGCACTACCTATCAGCCATGGCCATGAATGCTGCGACCGGGAATGCCGAGTGTAAAAAACGCATGCAATACATACTCACTGAACTCAAAGCTTGTCAGGATGCCCAGTCGCTCAATCACCCGAGCTGGGGAATGGGGTACCTCGGAGGAGTGCCCAAAAGTGCGGAAATCTGGTCGACCTTCAAAAATGGCGACTTTAAAGCCTTGCGCGCGGCTTGGGTGCCCTGGTACAATGTCCATAAGTTGTATTCGGGTTTGCGCGACGCCTGGTTGTATACTGGTGATGAAACGGCCAAAACCCTATTTTTAAATTTTTGTGACTGGGGCATCGCCATTACTGCCAATTTGAGCGAGGCGCAAATGCAGTCCATGTTGGACATCGAGCATGGCGGCATGAACGAGATTTTTGCGGATGCCTACCAAATGACCCGGGACGAAAAATACCTGAAGGCCGCAAAACGCTTTTCCCACCAGGCCTTGCTCGATCCCATGTCGATGGGCCAGGACAACCTGGACAACAAACACGCCAATACCCAGGTGCCCAAAGCGGTGGGTTTCCAACGCATCGCGGAACTGAGTAAGGAGGAAAAATACGCCAAGGCTGGCCACTTTTTTTGGGAAACCGTTACCAGCAAGCGCAGCCTGGCCCTGGGTGGCAACAGCCGTCGGGAGTTTTTCCCTAGCGTAGCGGCTGGCCACGACTTTGTCCACGATGTGGAGGGCCCTGAGTCTTGCAACTCCTACAACATGCTCAAGCTGACCGAGGAGTTGTTCCGGGCCAACCCATCCGCCCGCTACATGGATTATTACGAAAGGACTTTGTACAACCACATTCTTTCTACCCAGCATCCCGAGCACGGGGGGTATGTCTATTTCACCCCGGCTCGTCCTCGGCATTACCGCGTTTATTCCGCCCCCAATCAAGGCATGTGGTGTTGTGTAGGTAGCGGCATGGAAAACCACGGAAAATACAATCAGCTGATTTACACGCAGCAAAAGGATTCCTTGTTCTTGAATTTATTCATTGCCTCGGCACTGAACTGGCGGGCAAAAGGAATTGCGCTCAAACAGGAGACCAATTTTCCGGAGGAAGAACAAACGAAATTGAGCATCACCGAAGGCAGTGCCCGCTTCACGCTGATGATCCGTTATCCTTCCTGGGTGCAGGCAGGGGCCTTACAAATCAAGGTCAACAACAAGCCCATCGCTTATAAGCCTTCCGCTTCCGGCTACGTTGGAGTTAATCGGCTTTGGAAAAAAGGGGATGTGGTACAAATTGTGCTGCCCATGCGCAATACCGTTGAACACCTGGCAAATGTGCCTGAATACATCGCCTTGATGCACGGCCCCATTTTATTGGGCGCAAAAACCGGGAACGAAGGGTTAAAAGGATTGATTGCCGACGATAGCCGTTGGGGGCATATTGCCAGTGGGGAAAGACTCCCCATCGACAAAGCACCCATTATCATTGAGGATGCGGTAGATGCTATTGGCAAAAAGCTGGTACCCATCAAAGGCAAGCCGCTCAGTTTTACCGCAACAAATATAAAAATGGTCAACTCCAGCAATTTGGTACTGGAGCCATTTTACCGCATCCATGATGCCCGCTACATGATGTACTGGATGGCTTTGACTGGTACAAAATACCAATCCTACCTCGATTCGATTGCTGGGCTTGAAAAAGAAAAACTGGCCTTGCAAAAACGTACCCTTGATTTTGTAGCCCCCGGCGAGCAACAACCGGAGGTAGATCACGCCCTGCAAAGTGAGCAATCGCGCAAGGGCTCGTTTATGGATGAATTTTGGCGCGACGCCAGCAACGGCGGGTACTTCAGCTATCAAATGTCCACCAATGGCGAAACCAACTTGAGCCTGCGGGTACGCTACTGGGGTGCCGAATGGGGCAGCCGGAAGTTCGACATTTACATCGATGAGGAGAAGTTGATCAGCGAAAACAATACGGGAAGGTGGCATCAATCGCAATTCCAGGACATTGACTATTCGATTCCAGCTTCGATGTTGCAAGGAAAAACCCAGATCCGGGTGAAATTTCAGGCCCAAGCACAAAGCACTGCGGGGGCGGTTTATTACCTCCGCTTGCTGCGCAAAAACTAAAGGGGAATTGTACCCACTTAAACTATAAACGACACAAAGCCCCACATAAACTATAAACAAAAAACTGTGCTGCTAAAACGGTTACGACCGCAAGAGGCAGCTGTCTATTTGGCGAAGCCAAAAAATCTATTTCATCATGAAGTCCTATATTTTCATCCTCCTTCTACTAGCCGCTCAGTGTATACTGGCGCAGACCAAACCAGCCCAAAACCCCGTCATCTTCGCCGATGTACCCGACCTTTCCATGATCCGCGTAGGCGACACCTACTACATGAGCAGCACCACCATGCACATGAGCCCAGGCTTGCCGATCATGAAATCCAAAGACCTGATCAATTGGCAAATGGTCGGTTATGCTTATGATACCTTGACCACCGTAGATGCCATGACCCTGAACAACGGCAAAAGCACTTATGGTCGGGGCTCCTGGGCCAGTAGTATTCGCTACCACCAGGGAACTTACTACGTAACCACCTTTGCGCAAACCAGCGGAAGAACCCACATCTACAGCACCAAAGACATCGAAAAAGGCCCCTGGAAAGTGCAGTCTTTTAAACCCTCTTACCACGATCACACCCTTTTTTTTGACGACGATGGGCGGGTGTACATGATTTACGGAGCGGGTAAATTGAAAATGATTGAACTCAATGCTGATTTGTCGGGGCTGAAGCCCGGTACGACGGAACAGGTCTTGATTGAAAATGCCAGCTTGCCCTCTGGTACTGGCCCTGGTTTGCCCGCCGAAGGCTCCCAACTCTTCAAGGTGAATGGCAAATATTACCTCTTCAACATCAGCTGGCCACGTGGTGGCATGCGCACTGTGCTGATTCACCGGGCGGATAAAATCACTGGGCCTTATGAGGGCAAAGTGGCGCTGCAAGATATGGGCGTAGCTCAAGGTGGGCTGATCGACACGCCGGATGGGCAGTGGTACGCTTATCTTTTCCGCGATTACGGAGCGGTGGGGCGCATTCCTTATCTGGTTCCAGTCAAATGGGAAGACGGCTGGCCAATCCTGGGTGTAGATGGCAAAGTACCTGAAACCTTGAATCTTCCCGCCAGCACGGGGTTGATCCCAAGTCTGGTCAATTCAGATGAATTCAGCCGCAAAAAAGGAGACCCGGCCCTACCCCTGGTCTGGCAATGGAACCACAATCCCGAAAACAAACTTTGGTCGCTCACCGAGCGCAAAGGCTACCTCCGCCTCAAAACAGGACGCCTTGATACTTCATTTTTCCTGGCCCGAAACACCCTGACCCAACGCACCATCGGCCCGGAATGCACAGGCACTACAGCTCTGGATGTCTCCAAACTGAAAGAGGGGGATTTTGCCGGCTTGTGTCTTTTGCAAAAAAACTATGGCTTGCTGGGCGTAAAGGTCATCAATGGCCAAAAGAACATTATGATGATCAACGCCGGCTCCGGTAAACCAGTAGAAGCGGCTCCCATTCCCTTCAGCGGCAAAAAGGTTTTTTTCAAAGCCGACTGCAATTTCAAGGACAAAAAGGATGTCGCCAATTTCTTCTACAGCCTGGATGGAAAATCCTGGAATCCGATTGGGGAGCAATTGAAGATGTCGTACACGCTTCCGCATTTTATGGGGTACCGTTTTGGCTTGTTCAACTACGCGACGCAGCAGGTGGGTGGGTACGCAGATTTTGATTATTTCCGCATTGAGGATCGAATTTCGAAATAGGGTTAGACAAGGCTTTTTTACCAGCTCAATGATTCATAAACTATAAACAAACAAAAAATGAAAATCAAGATCAAGATTCATGTTCTCTTCATCGCCCTGCTCCTCTGCTCGGGGCTGGCGATGAGCCAACCACCCCGGGGGCCACTGGTGATTTCACCACAGGTGCAAGCCGACAAAACCGTTACATTCCGGTACCTGGCTCCATTGGCCAAAGAAGTAAAATTGAGTGCTCAATTTGAAAAAGCGCCTCTGGCCATGAGCAAGGACGCCCAAGGCATTTGGAGCATCACCGTAGGTCCAATCAAACCCGACATTTACCCTTACAGTTTTCAGGTGGATGGAGTCACGGTGATGGACCCCGCCAATGTGGCCTTTTTCCCCAATGAGCGATTTAAAGCCAGCTTGGTGGATGTGCCGGGAGACAGCCCTTTGATCCATGCCATGAGGGATGTGCCACATGGTTCCACCACTTATGAGTACTACCCTTCGCTGGAGGGCACAACCGGTTCTTTGGTGGTTTACACCCCTCCGGGTTATGACCAAAACCCCACGAAAAAGTATCCGGTTTTTTACCTGATCAGCGGCACGACGGATACCGAAGAGACCTATTTCAAAGTGGGTCGCACGAATTTAATCCTGGACAACCTCATTGCCGAAGGCAAAGCCAAACCCATGATCATCGTCATGCCCTACGGCAACATCGCAGCCCGGGTAGCTGAACAAAAGGGAGGCTCAAAACCCGCTGACCCAATGGTTCGGGACGGTGATGATGCGGTAAAACGGGCCAAAGATTTTGAAACCGATCTGTTGACCAAAGTTATTCCCTACGTGGAAAAAAACTACCGGACCCTCAACAATCGGGAAAATAGGGCCATCGGGGGTTTTTCACGTGGCGGCGGGCAAACCCTCCGGGCTGCTTTTGGCAACATGGACAAGTTTGCCTGGGTGTGTAGCTATAGCTCCTACTTGTCACCTACTGAAATGGATCGCAACTTCAGCCAGATCGGCGCCAAGGCCGACGTGACCAACAAACAGCTGAAATTGCTTTGGGTCGGGGTAGGGGATGAGGACTTCCTGTACAAGGGTACGCTTGAGTTTATCGACTACCTGAAGGCCAAAAGCATCCAGTTTAAAAGCCGGATCAGCGGCGGGGGGCACACCTGGATGAATGCCAAGCAATACCTCGCCGAAACCGCTCAGTTGCTTTTCCAATAATGATTTAAGCTAAAAGCAAAAACAATGAAACTTCGCATATACCTAACTCAGATTCTTGTTTTTTTGGCGGTATCCGCCCTCACGGCGCAAAGGCCGCCAGCCATCAGTTCACCGGAAGTGCATCCCGATCACAGCAT
>JAIXOO010000184.1 GCA_027486765.1 Saprospiraceae bacterium | reverse complement strand
GGCATACTTACAATGAGCTGAGACCTCATAGTTCAATTAAGTTTTTGACACCTAAAGCCTTTGAAGACAAGCATAAAGAACTCTACTTTTCAGCGGTTGCGGCTTAGGGGAAGTGGACAATTGTTCATATGGTTGTGAACGTTGGTAGCGTTAAAATGGTTGAAATCCTTTAGAGCTTAAACGGAAATAAATCCCCACAACCTTCCCATCCATCTACTCATTTGCCCGGATTGTCGGTTTACTGAAACTGCTAACACTTCCATTTATACTTTAGCGTTTTCTCAAGTACTTTATTTATTTTTTTCACCAATACATTCATCCAATGATCAAAATAATTGCATTTTTCAACGTCTGGTTTTTCAGTATGGTCGCCCTATTCAGTCCAGAAGAAGCGACAAAGACAAGCACTGACGAGACCATGCCCATGTGCAATACCAGCATGGTTGAAAGCGTCGACCAATGGACCAAACTCCCAGGTTCGCCCGTACTTAGCTCAGTGCCAGCGGGCTCCAGCGTTTTTGAAACAGACTCAACCAAGGCCTATGCAATGCCTTTGTTGGCCCAAACGCCCAAGGGGGAGATTTTGCTTTCCTGGACCGAAAAAGATGAACAAGGCCTGGTTTCATTTTGCCTGGCCTTTTCCCAGGACAAAGGCAAAACCTTCGGGGATAAAAAAGTAATTTTCAGCAGCAAAGGGATCGGCAATAGCCGTTTGATGCGGGCCAAAGTATTGGCCAAAAAAGATGGCAGTCTGGTGGCAGTGTTCACCAATCGGCCTGACGCACCAGCAGGAGCACCAGCAGGTGGCCGCCGCACCTCCGACCTGGTGTATTGCGTATCAAAAGACGCTGGCACGACCTGGACCAGTCCACAAAATGTTGACTCAGACCCAGCCAAAGCCATGCGTGGCTTTTTTGACGCCATCGTCCTGCCCAACGATGAAATCGCCGTATTTTACCTGAAAGACGTGGCCAACAGCACCAAACACGAAGAGCGGGACTTGCGAATGGTACTGACCAAAAACGGGGTATTTCAACCCGAAAGATTGATCGATCCTGTCGTCTGCGATTGCTGCAACATCAACCTGCTGGTCGATGCCAACGGTGCCCTACATGTTTATTACAGGGACAACAACGATGACATTCGCGACATCGCCAAAATAACTTCCACCGACAATGGGGCAACTTTTTCCAAGCCGCAAATCGTCCACAACGATGGATGGAAAATCAGTGGTTGCCCGCACAGTGGGGCCATCTCCAGCAGCTACGGTAAAGGAGCTTTGATCGCCTGGTTCTCCGGTGCTGAAACCGAAACGGGCATCCGTCTGGTTACTCAGGAGGGCAAAAAGCTCTTTGTATTGGAAGATGCTTCGGTGAAAAATCCCTGGATTATGGCGGGCTCAAAACAAGCAGTAATGCTCTGGGAACAAAGCCAGGCCGATAGCAAAAGTCAGCTGGTATTCCGGAAAATCAATGGCGACAAAGTATCCGAAACGGTAGCTGTAGACGGTACCGTAAATGCCCTTAATTCAACTGGTTTGATGCTGGACAATCAATTGTTGCTTGCTCATGAAGTGAAGCGGGATAAGAAGAATAGTCTTAAGGTGACTACGGTGGTTTTGTAGGGTTTGTTTCAAACCTTTAGCGTGACCTACAAGGAGCAGTTTTTGGCTTGCCCGTGAGTAAGCAAAAACCTCCTTGCAGGGCATTTTATTAGGTTGGGATTATTACCTCTTGTGATTTCTACATTCTCAGCAAGAACTTTTTCCTTCAATTTCATCGAATTGAGAAATTAGATATCAGCCCAATAGATACCCTTTTTAGCAAACCATTGTTTAACCCAGCAACATCAAAAAAATCATTGAATTGAAAATTTACACCTAAGTTTGGAGTGCCTACCCCTTGTTTGTTAGTTGAAAGGTATAAAATACAGCCGATATCTGTTTTAGGGCTCTCAATATTACTTGCTAAAGTATTCAAATATAGGCTATAACCTATTGATAAGCCAAGAGAATCCTGTTTAGGAAATTTTGAAAAAGCTATACTGATGGGGTAAGCATCAAACTCTTTCAAAATGCCTTGCTTTGCTACTCTAGTTCTAATAACCTGTCTAGTCGTATTAGAAGTACTGTCAAAAGAAGTTTTAATGTCTGAAATTTCCAAACTGGAAAGATCATCATAGTTATTTCTTCGTGTACTCCCTATTTTGAAGCTCAAAAGGTATTTACTTGATATCAATGCATTATAATTAACACCAAAGCTAAATCCAGAAAAATTTTTAGTGTAAATTTGATTTTTAAAAGAGGTATCACTTTTATACAATGGGAGCCTGCTAGTTGTTATATTAAAAAAAAGTGCACCCCAGTCTATAAATCTGTTTTCAGGTTTAGTTAATTCCCGATCAAAAATTTTCATTTGACAAACTGCTCCTCCAATAACAACATTTGGTGAAAATTGACCACTTTTAATAACAGAAGCAAAGCCTTCTGACGGCTTTGCCTTAAGACCTAGTGTCCAAAAACTATATTTAGGTTCAATTTTTTTAGGTGCCTTAAAAAAATCAAAGCCAATGCTTTGGTCACCAGTATTGAGTTTAAGTAAACCACTATTTCTCAGATCATTTCCAGGTAAAGCAATTAATGGGGAGAATAAAGCCTCTCCATTTTTTGTTTCTAAAACAAACTGCGCATTGGCAGTTTGGATAATCATGATGAGAAAAATAAATAAAAGCAGCTCTTTCATGTGAGTTAAATGTGTTAGAAAGGAATAGGCTTTACGACACCTAAATTATAGAGAATTTATGCAAATCAGAAAAACCAGACTATACAGAAACTGGATTTTCAAATCTCATTTACACAAAGCCTTGATAAAGAAAGAATAACTGGAAACTCCAATTTATCGTTAGTCCTTAAGCTTTAATTACATCCGCTTCAATACTAAATGATTCAAAAGAAAAATCTTGTGAAGTAGTTTTGTTGACTATTTTATTTTCAAATGATTTGCCATTAATAGTTACATCACATTCAATCTGACCACCTTCTCTTCCTTCACAACCAACAAACACTACGAGTTTGCCATTTTCAATAGGGTAACCTTCAATAACAGTATAAAATGTGTTTTCTTTTTTACTCGCCCAACTATTTGTAACTCTAGAATCTTTCTCAGGTTTTTCTAAAAAAACCTCCCAGCTTAACACTGGTCCAATTTTCCGTACAAGAAGTTCAATTTTTACCGTTTTCATAGATATGAATTTATGATTTTTTTAACATAAAAATTCTAGTAATCCTGGGTTTGAAACCAAACAAAAGGAATAAAGACAAAAATAATCATTCTTCTAACAACTAAAAATATTTATTTCCCCACACATTACACAAAAAAATTATCTCATTTCAATGCAATAATTACTTGAGAGAGCAAAACAAAATTCTTAATTTAAAGCCTATCAAGTCCTTTCCACAGATCAATACTGAATACATGTAGCCCATATTTAATTCACTTTCTCTGTATTCCCTAATCAGTTACTAAAAAAACAAACTCCATGCTAAAGATCACCTTAAAAATCAACAAAAATTCTTTAGCACACGATCGTGAAAGCCCCCCCCTCGAAAGCTTAAGACTTTCGAGGGGTAGCACTAGAATTATATTTCGCCCTTTAGGCACAGAAAGTATCCTTACAGCCCCAATTCCTGCTTATCACCCAAAAAAGGCTGGTTGTACACCCGCTTCCCGGTAGCTTTGTACAAGGCATTGGCTACTGCGCCAAAAATCGGCGGAAATGGCGGCTCGCCCATCCCGGTAGGATTGATTTCATTTTTCACAAAATGGACATCAATCATTTTGGGTGCTTCACTCATGCGAATCATGCGGTAATTGTGGAAATTGGTTTTTTCGGGCACCCCATTTTTGAAGGGCATTTCCCCAAAAAGTGCGTTGCCGATCCCATCAATCACTGCGCCCTCAGTCATGTTGGCTGCTGCGTCGGGATTGACTACAATGCCGCAATCGATGGCACTGGTTACTTTTTGCACCACGGGTTTGCCGTCTTCTACCGTCAATTCCAGCACATGGGCCGCATAGCTGGCGTGGCAAAAATAGGCCGCAACCCCGCGGTGTACCTTTCCTTTCGGCTTGTTTGCCCAGCCTGATTTATCCCGTACTAGTTCAAGTACCCCGGCATACCGATCCGCATCGTAATCGTTGTTTTTGCCCACCGGATTGGCCTTCGCTTTTCTCAACCATTCCAGGCGCATTTCAATTGGATCTTTTTTCATGGCCTCGGCCAGTTCGTCCAGGAATGACTGCTCGGCAGCAGCAATAAAATTGGAGCGGGGTGCCCGGAAAGCACCGATGGTGATGTTGGATTCGATGGACCAATCTTCGGCCAGGTAGTTGTCGATTGCGCCTGCGGGAAAACGATTGGCGTGTAGGGGACTTTCAGGAATACCGCCCGCTTTCACATGAAAAGCAAGTAGGTTGTTGTTTTTATCCAGTGCAGCCCGGTAGGTAGCATAGTAAGCCGGACGGTAAACGCCATTGGTCATGTCATCCTCGCGGGTGTACATCAACTTCACCGGCGCTTTAACTTGATGAGAGATAACTGCAGCCTCTACCATATAGTGACTATAAGCGCGGCGCCCAAAACCACCACCCATCCGAGTCATTTCAATTTCGATGTT
>JAIXOO010000255.1 GCA_027486765.1 Saprospiraceae bacterium | reverse complement strand
TCGGGTGCCATGCACCACGTTAAACACCCCGGGAGGCAGGCCAGCTTCGTTAAACAGTTCGGCCAGGCGGACGGCAGTCAAGGGAACCAACTCCGAAGGTTTGAGGATAAACGTGTTGCCACAACCAATGGCGATCGGAATCGTCCACATGGGCACCATGGCCGGAAAGTTGAAGGGCACAATGGACAAAACCGTTCCCAGGGGGTAGCGTTCGTATTGGCAGCTCACTCCTGTACTGACTTCCAGTAGGCCCTGATCCCAAATTTGGGGCAAAGCACAGGCGAACTCCAATACTTCAATCCCTTTATCTATTTCAGCCTTGGCTTCTGCCCAGGTTTTGCCGTTTTCGGCCTGGATCAAATCTGCCAATTCAGCATAGTGTTTTTCAAGCAGGGTTTTAAAACGAAAAAGGACTTGTACTCTGTCTTTTAAGGGTGTGCTTGACCAGGTTTTGAAAGCGACATTGGCATTTTTCACCACCTCATCGATGGTAGTTGGAGTGGCAATAGGTACCCCTCCCAAGCGGGCGCCATCCAGTGGAGAGTATACTTCAATGTTAGATTCCCCGGCAGGAATCCATTCGTGACCTCCGGTGTAATGCCCACGAATTTGGGGTACGGGTATGGGTTTGCTGGTCATAAGGACTGGTTTATAACACCACTCGTATTGCCTAGTGCATACTTTTCGGTATCGCAATAAAGGATGCTGTACAAATGGAGGTGGCTGCGGTTACTGTGGTATTTTCGATTGATTTTTAGCAAGGGGGTGTTGGATTCTACTTGCAAATGTTGGGTATGTATGGAATTGGCTGCTACAGCCCAGATCTGTTGTTCCATGCCCGTGATCTCGAGTTGGTATTCTTTTGCCAGGAATTCAAAAAAGGATTGATTCAGTTTAAATTGACGCACAAAACGGGGTAAGTTGAGATTGGGCACAAAGGTAAGTTCATACATCACCGGGCGTCTAGCGACAGAACGTACCCTGGCAAAATGGATACAGCCCGCCCCTTTTTCAAGCTCGCTTAGCTCAAAAGGAAAATCTTCTGGCCATGGCATAAAGGTCGGTTCTTGTACGGACAAGGTTGACATTTTCGTTTTGTCGACCATTGCAGAAAAACCATGAAAGGAAAGTAAGTTTAATGATCGACTTTTTGATTTAACAATACTACCCTTGCCTTTTTGTTTGGTAATGTAGCCTTCCGTTTCTAATTGGCTTAAGGCTTGCCTAACCGTTGATCTCGAAAGACTTGCAGCGGCACAGAGGTCATTCTCCGACGGCAGGACGCTCCCAATTGGGTATACATCTGCAAGGATCTCTTTTTTTAGTCGATGGTACAAAAGTTGATACTGTGCACTGCTTTCCATTACGATTCGATTGTTCGTAAAGCAAAGCTACAAATTTCAACTTGTACGTACAAGTTTATTTTGCAATAAAAAAAAGAGGCTACCAAAGACCTTAAATAAACCACACACTCGTGCATACATTCACCCTTAGTTTATTTAATCCTCTTTCAGCATCCTCTTTTTTTTTCGTTGCAGTCCTGTATATTTGGCCCGCGGAGTTGTTCTTCGCCAAAATCAGGAGTTCCATGAGAAGCAATACTACCTTACCATTTCTTTTTATTTTTAGCTGTATTCTATTTAGTTTCAGCTCAGTCTACGCTCAAAACCCTCAACAAACCTTACGAGGTCAGGTTTTTGATGCGGTGGCGCAAAAAGCCCTTGCTGGAGCTACGGTGCTTTTGGAAGGAAGCACCTCAGGAACCAGCACCGATGAGAATGGGAAATTTCGCTTTGAAAACCTTCCAGTAGGGAGATACCGTTTGCGGATATCTTTTGTGGGTTATGATACGCTGGTAGTGCCTGAGGTACTACTCGAAGCAGGTCGTGAAACGGTTTTGCAATTGCCCCTCAATATTGCTTACACGACCTTAAGTGAACTGAGCATCACTGCTGCTCCACTAGAAATCGAGTCGCTCAATCCGTCTGTACGCAGCATCAGCAATGAAACGACCTTGCGTTTTCCGGGGGTATTTTTTGACCCGGCTCGTACAGCGAGTGCTTTCCCTGGAGTCGTCAACACCAATGATCAAGCCAATTTCCTGTCGGTACGTGGCAATACCCCCAATGCCAACCTTTGGCGTTTGGAAGGGGTGGATATTCTCAACCCCAATCACACTCCCAATGCTGGTTCACAAAGTGACTTACCTACCTTTACCGGAGGGGGCGTCAATATGTTGAGTACACAAATGTTGGGCAACTCGGCGTTTTTGTCAGGGGATTATGCCGCTGGTTATGGCAATGCCCTGGGCGGGATTTTTGACATGCGCCTGCGTACTGGCAACAATGAACAACAGGAATATACGCTGCAAGCCAGTTTATTGGGCTTAGATGTTGCGGCTGAAGGCCCCATTGGTAAAGCCGGTGGCGCTTCTTACTTAGTCAATGCCCGATATTCTACCCTGGGTTTGTTGAGTGATTTGGGGCTTGATTTAGGTGGTGAAGCCATTGGTTTTAAAGATTTGGCCATTAACCTGGTTTTTCCTTTTGCCAAAGGAGGGAAGTTTACTGTGTTCGGGATGGCTGGCAATAGTTCCAACGTATTTACCGGGGATCGGGATTCTACCACCTGGGAGTTTGACAAAGATCGGCAGGACATCGATTTTGAATCTTCAACCCAGGTTTTGGGTGGCACCTTCCGCTTGCCTACCGGCAAAAAAGGCATGTGGCATACTGCTTTTGCTTATTCCAGCTACAAAAGTGCCCGCCTTTCAACTTATTTCACCGGGGCTGGCCCTACCCTAGGGGACCAAATCGGCCAATCGCGCCGCAGCTTGAATACTTATTGGTACATCAAAACGAATCCACGGCAAACTTTCAAAGCAGGCGTCATCTACAATGGTGGAGAGTTGATCCAACCTTACACCTCTACCAAGTATGACTTTGGTAACCTAGAGCTGGAACTTGGATTGCATTACATCAAATTGATCAATGCCAACGGCCTCAAGGATGGTGCAACCAGCAACCTGGAGCCTCGTCTGAATATGGCTTACCGCCTGGATGGCAATAAAAAACTCACTTTATCCCTGGGATCATTTAGCCAAAAACCAATTCTTCCACCTTATGATAGCGGGACACCTATTGCGCTCGTCAAAAGTGTACAAAGCAGCATTGGCCTGCAAATCCAGACCAGCCCATCCACCAGTGTAGAGATACAAGCTTACTATCAAAAACAAACCAATGTAGTCGTACTCCCCAACTCTTTCCAAACCTTGTCCAGCAACTTCAGCAATGAACGAGTTCCTGTTTTGCTTAGTAATCTAAATTCAGAAGAATACCTCAATGCGGATGGAGAAGCCCGGAATTACGGCTTGGAGCTCAACTTGCGCCGTTACCTGGAAAAAGGATTTTACCTGTTGGCCAATACCTCCATTTATCAATCGGAATACCGCAACAATAGCATTGACTATTCGCAATTGTTCGGGAACAATGATTGGCGGGATAGCCATTTCAATGGCCGCTACGTTTTCAACACCACTGCGGGTAAGGAATGGCGCAAAGAACGCAAAGCAGGTAAGGTCAAATTATGGGGCCTGAATGGTCGGGTAGTTGTGATGGGCAATTTGCGCCAAACCCCCATTGATGCGACACTGTCTCAAAGAGAAGGCATCACCGTACCGCTTTTCTTCACCGTGGATGGCAATGAGCGAGTTGATGCTGCGTTTTCGGTAAAGAGCAGTACCTATTTCCGCTTGGATACTCGTTTGTATTTTAAGTGGAACACCGCTGGTCGAAACAACACTTTTGCCCTGGACATCCAGAATGCCAGCAACCAGGAAAACGCTGGCTTCTTCTACTACGATCACCTGCAAAAACAGGTTTTAGAGAAAAAACAGTTAGGAATCATTCCTATTCTGAGTTATCGGGTAGAATTCTAAGCGCTTGTTCAAGTTTATTTGGCATCAAAAAAACGGCGTATACCCTCGAAGTTCCGTAGTCTGGCATTCAGTCCTTTGGAGAAGTGAACTATTTATTTGCTTGCATGATTTACATTGTAGTCACAATGCTAATTAGGATTTTGGCTCAAGCAACATTTAGCTAGCAATAAAACCAATTCAAGCCAATGACAACGACTCGGGAAACATCAGCACTGGCCTTTTTAAGGCAAATCCCTTTTTTGGGATCGCTCCCCCTTTCGGACATAACTGAGTTGGCGACGCTTTGCCAGTCTGAGCAGATCCAACGCAACAGCCCTATCTACCACAAAGGGGAGGTGTCAAGCCACTTGTTTTTATTGTTGCGCGGCTCGGTGAAGATTTGTTCTTTTTCTGACGATGGCCGAGAGATCATCAAAGAAATGTTGGGACCAGTTACCCTGTTTGGAGATCTGGGCATCGTGGGGGAAAAAGAACGCCAGGAAAACGCTTTTTCGATGCAGGATGATGTGCAATTGTTGCGTATTCCCAATGAAGCTTTCCGCAAGTTGGTTCGCAAACACACCGCATTGTCGATGGATATTGTAGATTGGCTGGGTAGCCGCTTGCGGCGCACCGAAGCTCGCTTGGAAGCCTTGATGTTCAAAGATGCCCGCGAAAGGATTATTGATTTTTTGAAAGATTCGGCAGAACAGCAGGGGAAAAAAATCGGGTTTGAATTGCTGATCAAACACAGCATGACCCAGCAGGACATAGCCAATTATACCGGAACCTCCCGACAAACGGTTACCTCGGTATTAAATGAATTGCGCAAATCCAACCTCATTTACTTCAATCGCAGAAGTATTTTGATTCGGGACTTGGAGCGCTTAAGTTGACTTTAAGGTTCCAAGGTTCGAGGTTCCAGGGTTCGGGTTCAACTTAACCCAGGAACTTTGGAACCCCGAACCTTGGAACTTTACTCTTCTTCGTCTCCGTCATCTCCTTCTGCTTCGAGTTCCCGCTGCAACTCTTCCATGAAGACGTATTCCACCGCTTCTTGCTTGGTAGGAGCCATGGACAAAACGCTGTCCAACCGTGAAATTTCGAATAACTTTTTCACAGCTGGCTGTTCGATACCTGTCAAAACGAAGCTGCCATTGGTCTTCATCAGTCGATCGGCTGTCAGAATGGCACTCAAACCTGAAGAATCGACATATTTGACTTTGGAGAGGTCAAAAATTAAATTATTTACACCTTCATTGTGCAGGATAACAATCTCTGACTTCAAATCTGGAGCGACAACTGAATTCAGGTTGTCCTCCTGCAACTGAAAAACCGTATAACGGTCTTGTTTATCAACTGAATATTTCATGTGCTAAGGGTAGTTGATCTATTTTCCGGGCAAATATAAGCATTACCTACGAAAGCATCAGCCGTTATTTGGAATTTATCCAAAAGCAGGGCCATAAATAAAAGTTTCACTTGCTCCTTATCAGTCTTTAAACCAGATTACCTGATTTGCTGTTAGCTTTAGGGCAATAAAAAAACAAGTGCTCATTTTGCCAAAGGATTAGATAAGTAAACGCTTTATTTCAAGTGTCTTGTCTAATCCTTTGGCTCAAGAAAAATGAGCACTTGTTTTTGCCCTACTACAACGTTAATGTTTTTGGATTTTACATTTTGTCCAAAAGAGAATTTGTTTTTTAGCCCAAATAGGGTTAAATTTTACCAAATTTTTGATTTGGACACTTTGAGAAGAAAGCTTATTATTGCTCAAATGGATTGCGCGACCGATCAGCGATGACTTTCTACAACAGACAGCGTCAAAAGATGGCTCGATTCTTGCAGCAAAATTGGTAGTTCTGACAGCACTTTAGAATTTCTCTACACTATGAATAACCGAAGATTTTCACCCAAGGTAAAGGAAGTCATCAAAAAGAGCCGGGAAGAAGCTTTCCGCCTAGGACATGACTTTATCGGTACAGAGCATCTTCTTTTGGGGATTGTATCCGAAAAAGACAGTTTGGCAGTTCGCGTCCTGGAATCCTTGGATGTGGATTTCGCTGAACTAAAACAAACCCTGGAAGATTCAGTGCAAAAGATCCCTGCCAGCAACACCAGTTTGAGTGTAGGTACCTTACCACTGAACAAACAGGCTGAAAAAGTACTCAAAGTCACTTTTTTGGAAGCCAAAATGCTCAAGAGTGAAGAGATCAGCCCAGAACACCTGGTGCTCTCCATTTTAAAGCATAAGGAAAATCCAGCTTCCAAAATTCTCAACCAATTCGACGTGGACTACGAAATTTACAAAGCTGAGCTCGAGTACGTCAAGCAGGAGCAAGATTTCTCCAGCATCGAGCCGCCTTATAACCAGGCACCGCAAGACAGTGAAGACCCTTATGACGACGACGACCGTCAGGGTGGTTTCCAGCAGCGCAAAGGCAGCGCCAAATCCCGCACTCCAGTGCTCGATAACTTTGGCCGGGATGTAACCAAATTGGCCGAAGAAGGCAAATTGGATCCCATCATTGGCCGGGAAAACGAAATCGAACGGGTTTCGCAAATCCTTAGCCGCCGCAAAAAGAACAACCCCATCCTCATCGGTGAGCCAGGGGTAGGTAAAACGGCCATTGTGGAAGGTTTGGCCCTGCGCATCATGCAGCGCAAGGTATCCCGTACCCTCTTCAACAAACGCATCGTGATGCTCGATCTGGCTGCCCTGGTGGCTGGCACCAAGTACCGCGGCCAGTTTGAAGAGCGCATGAAAGCCATCATGAATGAATTGGAAAAATCGCGCGATGTCATTTTGTTCATCGACGAAATCCATACTATTGTTGGTGCAGGTGGTGCAACCGGCTCGCTGGATGCATCCAATATCTTCAAACCTGCCCTGGCGCGTGGTGAACTGCAATGTATTGGTGCCTCAACCCTGGATGAATACCGCCAACACATCGAAAAAGATGGTGCCCTCGATCGCCGCTTCCAAAAAGTGATGGTTGATCCACCCTCAGCGGAAGAAGCCATCAACATCCTGCACAACATCAAGTCCAAATACGAGGAGTTCCACAACGTCATTTATGACGATGATGCGATCAAAGCTTGTGTACGCTTGAGCGACCGTTACATCACCGACCGTTTCTTGCCCGACAAGGCCATCGACGTATTGGACGAAGTGGGTGCCCGCGTTCACCTGAAAAACATCCACGTTCCCAAGCACATCGAAGATTTGGAAAAACAAATCGAAGAGCTGAAAGAACAGAAAAACCAGGCCGTCAAAAATCAGCAGTACGAAAGAGCTGCCGATCTGCGCGATCGGGAATCCAAACTGGTCCGCCAGCTGGAATTCGCAAAAGTACAGTGGGAGGAAGACTCCAAAACCAAACGTTATCCGGTCGGCGAAGAAGACATCGCTGAAGTTGTATCCATGATGACCAATATCCCGGTAATGCGGGTGGCTCAAAGTGAAAACCGGAAACTGGTGAGCATGGAGAAAGACATGCAAGGAACCATAATCGGCCAGGATGAAGCACTGAAAAAAATCACTAAAGCCATCCAGCGCAACCGGGTGGGTTTGAAAGATCCCACCAAACCAATCGGCTCTTTCATCTTCCTTGGTCCAACCGGGGTTGGTAAAACCGAATTAGCCAAAGCCCTGGCGCGTTACCTCTTCGACTCGGAAGATGCCCTGATCCGCATCGACATGAGTGAATACATGGAAAAATTCTCGGTCAGCCGCCTCATTGGTGCGCCTCCAGGATACGTGGGTTATGAAGAAGGTGGTCAGTTGACGGAAAAAGTACGGCGCAAGCCTTATTCTGTGGTGTTGCTGGACGAAATCGAAAAAGCTCACCCCGATGTGTACAACATTTTGCTCCAAGTGCTGGATGATGGCCAATTAACGGATGGTTTGGGCCGTAAAGTTGACTTCAAAAATACCCTGATCATCATGACCTCCAACATTGGGGTGCGTCAGTTGAAAGACTTCGGTCAGGGCGTGGGATTCGCCACCAAATCACGGCAGGAAGCAGCAGAAGATACCACTAAGGCGGTTATTCAAAACGCGCTGAAACGTACCTTCTCGCCCGAATTCCTCAACCGGATCGACGACGTAGTGGTGTTCAACAGCCTGGGTAAAGAAGAAATCTTCAAGATCATCGACATTACCTTGAAGGATTTGCACCGCCGTCTAGCGACCATGAACTTCAAATTGGTGATCAGCGATGAAGCGAAGAGTTTTGTCGCAGAAAAAGGTTTCGACCCTCAATTTGGTGCCCGCCCCTTGAATCGCGCCATTCAAAAGTACCTGGAAGACCCCCTTGCAGAGTTCATTTTGAATGACCAACCACAAGAAGGTTCCCTTTTAGAGGCCATTCTGACCGATGAAAAAGACAATTTGCGCGTCGTTCTCGCAAAAGAAGTCAATACAGACGTCAAGGAATAAAAAAATATTGTATTTTTGTTTCAATCTATAGAGACGTATTACGATGCGTCTCTATTTTTTTTAAGTTTGTGGAACCAAAACGTCCCATTTTTCCTTATTTTTTTAACAAAATAAATTTCATTTGGCAAAGAATCAATTTGGCGGCAATCGTCCCGGTGGTGGGAGCAGACCTCCCTTCGGCGGTGGTGGTGGCAACCGCAACAATCGCAGAGACTCCAGGTACCCCAGTGAGGATGACAAAGGTCAGTTCCGCCTCAATGATCAAATTCGGGTACCCCAAATTCGCTTGGTAGGTGACAACATGGAACAAATCAGTGAATTGGTTGGAACAGAAATCAAATCGGGGGAGGTGTACAACACCCGCGATGCATTGCAATGGGCTGAAAAGTCAGAACTAGACCTGGTAGAAATTTCACCTAACGCAGTTCCTCCCGTAGTCCGCATCATCGACTACAACAAGTTCCTGTACGAGAAGAAAAAGAAAGAGAAGGAAATCAAAGCCAAAGCGGCTAAAACGGTGATCAAGGAAATCCGTTTTGGACCCAATACGGATGATCACGACTTTGAATTCAAAGTGCGCCACGCCAAAACCTTCCTCGAAGAAAACGCCAAAGTGAAAGCTTACGTTAACTTCCGGGGCCGGACCATCGTGTTCAAGGATCGCGGGGAATTGCTCTTGCTGAAGTTTTTGAAAGAACTGGAAGAGTTCGGATCGCCGGAATCCCTGCCCAAGTTGGAAGGTCGCCGGATGATTGTAATGATTGCACCGAAGAAGAAGAAGTAATTTTACTTTTAGAAGATAAAAAAGGGAGATGCTGGTATGCCAGTATCTCCCTTTTTCGTGGTGTGTATTTTTTATTCTGAAGTATTGACTTTGGCGCTGGCGTTTATGTCGCCTATTTTGATGGCTACAAAGTTGGCATTACCATTTGATGCCAGCTTGTTGAAATAAACTTCCTCTGGAAATTTTTCCAACCAAGGTTTGGTCGGGTCAGGAAAAATATAAGCTGCATCCACAAAGCGCCAGGAAGTATTACTCAAAAATTGTAAATCGAGGCCCAAGATCAATTTGCGGAGTTGGATCAAATCCAGAGTTGAGATGGATTTGGAGTTGTTGACATCGGCAGCTATCATCTTGTAAGGGCTGTTCAAGGCTTGGATGCCCAGAATGTGTTTTTGAATCAAAAGCAGGTCAAAAGTGGAAACTCCATTGAGTAGGTTCTTATCCAGTTTTGGGGTAATGGTATACTCACCTCCAGACTTAAAAATCAGAAACGAATACCCTCCATTTGTATTCGTGGTAAATGTTTGAGAAAGACTACCACTAATGCTGACAGTTACACCTTGTACATTCTGATTTCCTTCGGTGCTTATCGTTCCACTGATACCCGCCGGTTCAACGATCACTGTACAATTTTTAGGGTTTTCGTCTATAACCTCTACATAGGTAATACAGTAATCATGCTTACCTCTTGTGTCCCAGGCATGCAATTCCAGTAGAACCACCTTCCCTGCTTGGTCACATGTCAACTCAAGGCTTTTTTGACTGGAATCAAGCTTCTCCCCCACTCTATTGATGGAATAATGGGTAATCAATTCTTGCCCATTCGAGTTCGTATCTGGCCCTTGACCATAACAATCATAGATGCCCGCAGCGACAAAATCAGTAGCATGAAGTGTGTATTTTCCCCAGCCTTGGCCATCGGGTTGTAAGGTGACGGATAAGCCGTTGACGCAGATGGGTTTGGGGCCTGCTTTGTCTTTGACTACAAAATCGAATGAATCCTGGTTTGCGCCAAAACACCCATCAAATGCATTAACAAATACCCGATGAAGTCCAGGAGGTAATCCAGTTACGCGTTTATTCTTGACAGGGTAGTTTACAGTCGGCCACTCATCTCCTGGCTGGGTATTCTCCTTTTTAGTTTTGATGGATAAGCTAACATTTCCTAAATGGCAGCCTGTAACTTCCACTCCAAAAGTGCTTTTTAATCCTTCAACGGTAGCCAAAAAAGACGCGCTACAATTCAACGAATCCTGGCCAAGTGCTGGAATCGTAGTAGGAACCATAATCGAAGGGCCATTGAAAGCTCCGACCTGAATCAATACTTGGAAAGTATCGATATAGTCTCCCCTACAAGAATCAAATACATATAATTCTCTGGCAATTCTCACACCCTTACCACCACAGATTGGGAACTCCCTATCCTTTATTACAAGTGCGTATTTCCCCTTAATTTGTTCTATAAACACCTTCTTCGGATGAAAAAAACTAGGTGCAAACGGGGTAACATCTTCTTTTTTGATCAAATTTTTGTCCGGGCTACAAGCTTCGTAAGTCACTACTCGATCAAAAATATCCCTACCATTTCCATTAAAACGAAAATCTTGGATTTTTGGCCGTTCAAATGTTATCACTTGAACCGTATCCTTTTGCACACCTTGGCAACTTGCGCTCCAATGCCGATAAATGCGCGCATAAATCCCGCCATTTTGCATTTCCTGGCAAGTAGCATACACGACACTATCCCGCCAGGATAAACTCATTTGGCAAAGGTTGTCACCATCATTTGCGCTGGCATACAGGAAACCTAAATTGCGTATACTATCCGCTTCTATTGCTTTAGTACTCAGGTTACATTCCCCATTTTCACTCACCCAATCGGCATTGAGGATAAGCTGGTTAGAGGCTGCTGAAGCTTTAGGAGAGGCGGTAGTATCCAAACTGCCAATAGTCAATGGATTGTTCAACACAAAATTTAGATCATAACCAGGTAAGGTATCTACGACCCAATCGGCACAATGAAATACAATCTCAGATTCGGATGCGAGGATACTTTCTGCTGTAGTTGTTAATCGTGCTGTTGAAGTCCATTGTGGAATCTGGAAAAACAAAACAAAAAACACACATGAAAAGGAAATTGATTTGGCTAAATCAGTTCTTGGGATTAAAACTTGCATGGTTTTTGAGTTTAGATTAATTTTTAACAAAATAAATGTAAAATCCCGCCGTAATCAATACTCCAATCAGGGTATAATAAAAAAGGCCACAAAAGTTGCCCTTTGTGACCTTTCTCAGTTAAGATTAAAACTTACTTTATTGCAAAACAATCATCTTCTTCGTCGCTGTGAAATCGTTGGTTTCCAAAGTATAGTACAATACCCCACTGGCTCCCAGCTGCTCCTTTTTCAAGGTCACCTGGTTACTGCCCTTTGCATAATTGCCCTCCACTTTGTAGATCAAGGCTCCTTTCACATCCCGTACTGTCAGTGTACCTTTCGTCGCCTTCGGCAAACTAAATCCGATCACCGTTTCATCGCTGAAT
>JAIXOO010000347.1 GCA_027486765.1 Saprospiraceae bacterium | reverse complement strand
TGTGGAGTGACCAAAGTGAACTGGTCCTCAGAGTCTTTGTACTTGCGCTCCATGGCAGCGAAGCAATACTACCTGGAAAATGCGGACAAATTGGAACGTAAACACCCGGATTGGAAAAATACGGTGATGGACAATGGGGTGAGCCAGTTCGTTTCAAAGCATTATGTGCCTAGAGTAGTTGAGCGGATGAAGTTGTTGGGAGGGGAGGGGATGGCCTCGAAATTTTAGGCAATGAATAATTTTACTTCTCTCAACAACTGCAAAGTAAGGTTCAAACCATTTTTTGTGAAAAAAAAACTCATTTTTTTCTGATTTTCCCCAAACCATACCCCAACAACCCTACCCCCAGCGCCCCCAAAATCCCAAACGTTGAAGCCACCGCCGGGTTCCGCACCGTCCCTTGCAAATACGGACTAATTCCCCCGAAATAAGTCCCAAAATGCAGCACAAAAGCCGTCAACGCCGCCATGACCACCACCCAGCGGGGGACATCCTTCAAAAAAATCCCAAAGAGCACCGGAATAAAGGCCGTAGAAAAGAAGCCATAAACCCCCAGCTGCGCAAAAATGCCCACACTCAGATTGGGATGCTGTAGCTGTTGCCAGGAAACGGTGATGGCGACTGCGGCCAGACCAACAATCACCAAGCGGTTCAAAAAAATGTAGGCACGATCATTGGGAATAAATTGGCCAAATAGCGGTTTGATGATATCCGAAGTTACCGTAGTTGATAGCGCCTGAATCAAGGCCTCCAAAGTAGAAAGCCCCGCACTCAACAAACCTAAAATCACAATCAATCCCGCCCATACCGGAAACTCCCGCACCACATAAGCCGACATGATGGCGTCCATTTTGATGGGCTGCCCATCAATCTGCAAATCAGGGAACATCAAACGAGCGTAGAAACCAGCAAAAACCACTAGGAAAAAAGTCATTTGCGCTAGAGTGCCTACCCAAAGGTAACGGTTCACATCTTTGTCGTCGCGCAACAGCAGCGACTTGGTAATGAGGTGCGGTTGACAAACGATCGCTACCCCGATCACAAAATTACAAATGACAATCTCAAAAAAATCGCGGTAAAGGGGGCTGCTCGCATTGGGAAACTGGGCCAGGGCAGGCGAAATCGCCCCCAACTGCTCCCAAAAAGTATTG
The DNA here is from genome assembly GCA_027486765.1 of Saprospiraceae bacterium. GTDB lineage: Bacteria > Bacteroidota > Bacteroidia > Chitinophagales > Saprospiraceae > Haliscomenobacter. The sequence goes on along the minus strand of JAIXOO010000347.1, from coordinate 18,204 downwards.
ACTCCTTTGGATAGGTGATCATAGCCTGAAAACAACAACATCACCGCCACCAACAACTTGATCAAAGCCTGCAACGTATTGGTGTACACCATCGAATTGGCGCCACCGAACATCATGTAACTGAACACAAAAACCACCATGCCCACCAACACCTGAAATTCACCCATCCCCAGTGCCTGAGACAGGACTTTGGTGAGCCCTACACAAATGAGTACGATGAAGCTGAGCAACAACAAAGACAAAAAAGCAAAAAACAGCGCAAAGCCTTTGCTTTCATAGCGTTGGCCGATCCATTGCGCCATGGTCAAAGCATTTACGGTTTTACCATAGCGTCGAAAACTTTTGGTCAAAATGATTTGGGACAAAAACAAACCTGCCGGCATACAAAGGCCAAAGGCCACAAAAGCACTCCAGCCGTACAAAGAAATAAACCCCGGATTGATGATAAATGTAGCTGCACTGGTCGTGGCGGTGGCCAGGGATAACCCAACAGCATAAGGAGAAAAGCCTTGACCTACGGCATAATCAGCCATGGATTTGGTACGCATGGCCCCACGGACCACAAAGAACAAAATGACTGCGGTGTAGGCGAGCAACAGGCCAACGGTGGCCATGAACCAGGAACTATTGTGCATAATGGCAATTTTTTTAGGTCAAGTCGTACAAAGCCTAAATTTTATTGGGCTGATTGCTGACTTTTCCAAATCAAAGAAAGGTAAGCGTGGAGGTATTCAATAGCGAGGGCAAAAAATCACGGCCATTGACTTAAACTTTTATCAGGAAAAATGGCGGATTAAAATATTGATCACTAATGCTTTGTGGTGATTTTTTTAGCCTGAGACCGATGTTTTTGGAAACGAAGAATAGCATTGGCCTTCAAACTATTGACGAATATTTTTTACTTTTAGTCAAACACTCCTAAAACCTGCGTCATGTTCATCATTGAAACCTATCCAATTGCAGTATTTTTCTGCATCATCACCATGTTGTGCTGGGGGTCCTGGGCCAATACCCAAAAACTGGCGGCGGCCAACTGGCGTTTCGAACTCTTTTATTGGGATTATGTCTTGGGCATCTTGCTCTTGTCGCTCCTGTTTGCCTTCACTTTAGGCAGCATCGGCAGTGAGGGCCGTTCGTTTATGGCCGATGTGCAGCAGGCTGATTCGGCCAGCATTCGCTCGGCCATTTGGGGCGGAATCCTGTTCAACGCCGCCAATATTTTGCTCGGCGCGGCCATTGCCATCGCGGGCATGTCGGTTGCTTTTCCCGTAGGGATTGGGTTAGCATTGGTGGTGGGTGTGATTGTCAATTACCTGGATGCTCCAGTGGGCAACGCACTGATGTTGTTCGGTGGAGTAGGACTGATTGCGGTGGCTATTTTACTCAATGCCAGTGCCTACCGCAAGTTGTCGAGCAGCACTGGAGGCGTTTCGACCAAAGGTTTAGTGCTCTCGGTGATCGCTGGTGCCTTGATGGGGTTGTTTTACAAATACGTAGCCAATTCCATGTTTCCCGATTTTACCCAGCCACTTCCTGGGAAGTTGAGTCCTTACTCTGCAGTAGTCCTTTTTTCAGTTGGCATTCTGTTGAGCAATGTCGTGTTCAACAGCTTGTTGATGTGGCGTCCCTTTGTAGGTGCCCCGGTGACTTATGCTGATTATTTTCGGGGTAACCTCAAAAATCACCTCACCGGGATACTGGGTGGACTAATTTGGTGCATCGGTATGTCGTTCAGCATCATTGCTTCGGATAAGGCCGGGCCAGCCATTTCATATGGCCTGGGGCAGGGGGCAACCATCGTAGCGGCCTTGTGGGGCATTTACATCTGGAAGGAGTTCAAAGGAGCCCCTGCTGGGACCAATACCCTGTTGAATAGTATGCTTTTGTGTTACATCATTGGTCTGGGGCTGATCATTGCGGCTCGCTAAAATTAAAATTACATGCCCAAAATACTCGTTATTGGTAGTTCGAACACCGATATGGTGGTCAAAACCAGTCGTTTTCCCCAGCCGGGAGAAACCATCATCGGCGGGGAATTTTTCCTTTTTCCGGGTGGTAAAGGGGCCAACCAGGCAGTGGCAGCAGCCCGGATGGGTGGCCAGGTGGATTTTATCGCCAAGGTTGGTCAGGACATTTTTGGCCAACAAGCCATTGAAGGATTTGCACACGAAGGCATCAATGTTGCCTACATCATGAGCGATCCTAAACTGGCTTCTGGCGTAGCCCTCATTACCGTAGATGCTGCGGGTGAAAACGAAATCGTGGTAGCTCCCGGGGCCAATGCAGCGCTAATGCCGGGCGATCTGGACCGTGATGATACAGCTTTTGCCGAAACTGATCTAGTTTTGATGCAATTGGAAACACCACTTAAAACGCTGTTGCATGCGGCTCAAAAGGCTCATGCTTTGGATAAGAAATTTGTGCTCAACCCGGCGCCGGCTCAGGATTTACCTGCCGAGTTGTATCCCTTACTTTTTTTAATTACGCCCAATGAAACTGAAGCGAGTTTGTTGACCGGGATTGCGCTGGACAACGACGATGCGCTGCCACGGATAGCTGAAGCTTTGTTGAAAAAAGGAGTTGCCAATGTCATCATTACCCTGGGCGCAAAAGGAGCTTATTTTCACAATGCCACTCAGCAGTTTAAAATTCCTGCGCCCAAGGTACAAGCGGTGGATACGACTGCAGCTGGCGATGTGTTTAATGGTGCGTTGGCCGTGGCCCTCGCTGAAGGTATGGACTGGCCCCAGGCCATCGACATGGCTTGCCGGGCAGGAGCCATTGCGGTGACGCGGATGGGGGCGCAAGCTTCGGCACCTTTCAGGGAGGAGCTTTGATTCTTGAAAACATATTTTTTTACCACCTAAGAAACCACAGGCACTAAAGAAACACCTCAGTTCAGGGTTTACCACAACTCCAATATTTCAATACTGCGTCCTTGAAAGGGGATTTTGTCACCCACCTTTTTTCCCAAAAGAACCTGTCCGAGTGGAGCAGCGGCAGATAAAACGTAAACCGCTTTGCCCTCGTGTATGATTTTGCCCAAACTTACCGCCAGGTAGTAATAACCTTCATTGCTCCGCAACAAAGAACCCAGTTGGATGGCCGGATAAGTGCTTAGGGGATTCAATTGCTCCAATTGCAAACGCAGCTCCTGCGATTGAGCCAATTGTTGGGCGAATTTGTCCTTTTCCAATTGCATCATGGCCCGCCCGGTTTCGTATTTATCCCCTACGCTGCTTTTGGTTTCCTGGTTGGCGGAGTTTTGGGCATCCTCCATAGCCTGCGTGGCGGCAGCAATGCTTTGATCGATGCGCGCCAGGCAGGCTTGATGCAAGGTGGTTTTGAATGTGGACATAGCCGTAAGTAGTGGGGCAGTTACATCTTCAGTCCCCGGCGTTTGATCTCATCCGCGACCAGGCGATACTCGCGGCTCATGTCGCCCGTTACGGAGCTGTTTTCCTGAGCCCGACGGATCAGGTAAGGAACCACCTCGCGCACGGAACCGTACACCACGTATTTAGCAGCGTTAAAACCAGCCGCAGCAAGGTTGAAGGTCAGGTTGTCGCTCATGCCGTACAATTGGCAAAAGTACAAATTGGGGTGATTGCGAGGAATACCGCGCTCTACGATCAACTGGGCTTGCAAAAGAGCACTATCGGCATTGTGAGAGGCATTGCAAGAGGCAACCCGCTCGTACTGTTCAATGCAAAAGCGCAAAGCTGTATTGTAGGCCTCATCGGTGGCCTCTTTGGTAGGATGAATAGGGGAGGCATAGCCCATTTCTTCGGCACGTTCCCGTTCTTTTTCCATGTAGGCACCTCTGACGAGTTTAACGCCCAGAAAATACCCCTCCTTGAGCGCCCGCTCGGCCAGGTCGTAAAGGTATTGCAAACGATCGTGGCGATACATTTGGCAGGTAGTGTACACAACAACCCGTTCAGTGTTGTAACGTTTCATCATCATCTCTGCCAGATGATCAATGGTTTCCTGGATCCAGGATTCTTCCGCATCAACAAAAACGGCCATTCCTTTACTTGAAGCAGCGTGGCAGATGGCGTCTAAGCGGCGGAGGATATTTTTGTATTCGGCCTTGGTTTCGTCTGTAAAAGCGATTCCAGCCTGAATGCTCTCCAAGAGTTCAAAGCGCCCCAAACCACTGACTTTGATGCTGATGATGGGAACGGCATCTTGCGTAGCAGAAAATTCGATGCTGCGCAGGTTTTCGTTCATGGTGTGGTTCAGTTCAGTTTCTTCTTCTTTGGCTTCGGCACCATAATCCAGGATAGACTTGATCTTGGAGTTTTTAAGGCGATCGATGGTCTTTTGTACTTCAAGTAGCGTAGTACCACCACAAAACTGTTCAAAAATGGTGTTTTTGATGGCACCCGTTACAAATGGCAGGTGGAGTTTGATGGCGGCCAGTCCAATTTTGGAGCCAATTCCGACCAGCCATTGTTTGTTCATCATGCCAAACAACCAGGCAGTTTTATTCAATTCTTTGTCCGTACGGTCGGCAAAGGCGATTTCGGTATTGGAAAAATCCAATTGCAGTTCTTTGCTTAGGTTGAGCATCTCTTTCATGAAATTTGGCATTTGGTCTATTGATTTGCGGTGTGGTCCGCTGGAGTTTTCCATATTTCCCAAGCTTTTTCGGCCTGACCGTAGAGCATTTCCAGCCCATTTTTGACCGGAAGGCCTTGGGCCAATCCACGTTGCATAAATTCAGTCGTCTCGGGGTTGTACACCAAATCGTACAATAAATGCCCCGCTTTCATTTGATCGTAAGGCAAATCCGGGCAGCTCTCCACTTTTGGGGCCATCCCGAGCGGAGTAGTATTGATGATGAGCGGAAAACGCTCAATGTGTGCGTATACTTCCTCATAACTCACTTGGCCATCCTGTGGTTGGCGGGAAGCGATGGAATAAGGTATATTTAACTTTTGCAGGACAAAAACAACGGCTTTAGCTGCGCCACCTGTTCCTAAAATCAGGGCATGCGTTGGTTCGGCGCGATTTTCTTGCAAAAAGGACAACAGTGAAGATTCGAAGCCAAAAACATCCGAGTTGTAACCGATGAGTTGAGTACCGGAAAACTTAATAACGTTTACAGCCCCCACTGCCGCTGCGCTCTCGTCCAAAGAATCTAAAAAAGGAATGATTTGTTGCTTATAAGGAATGGTGACATTGAGGCCATTCAGGTTGGGGAATGTGGCCAGTAATTCTGGTAGTCGTTCGATGGTCTCAATGGGAAACAACTCATATTGGGAGTCAGGAATACCCTCCCGGACAAATTTTTCAGAAAAATACTTGCGGGAAAAAGAATGACTCAAAGGATAACCAATTAAGCCATACAGCTTGGGAATGCTGCGGAGATTTGGATCAGGTTGCCAGTGCATATTTGTTTGGAATACGCGCTAAAGGTAAGGCTTTTTTGGAAATAAGCAATTTTAGGTGCATCTGATCCCAACCTTTAAATAAAGACAGGTCTTGCTTTTTTAACAAACAAATGGTAGCTTTATTAAAAAGTATTATGAATATGAAATTTCAGGCAATTATTACTTTGTGTTGCTTAAATTTAGCGATTCAAAACATTAACAGTCAAGCTCATACCGAAGTCTACATCAGTGGAACAGCCTCACCTTCAATAGGAGTGATCGAATATTCCATACCAATAAAGGGGGCTTATTATGAAGGGTTTGCGTCTAAAGCTGGGATATCCCCACAGGGCCGCTTTCTCATTAAATTACCCTGTGCTCAAACCTCTACCATCTTTTTAAACATTGATGGCCATGAAAAACACCTGATGGTCATTGAGCCCGGTGATCGGGTTGAACTCAACATAGTAGGGGAAGGCGACAAATATAGTTTCGACTTGGAAGGACCCAATGAAGCTGGGCAAGTTTTGTACAATCAATTGCCCAAGACGTTACAACTTGCCTTGAGTTTGTACCAAGACGATACCTCTAGCGTGTCAATACAACAAAAAATGACTAGCGCAAAGCGCAATGAATTCAGCCAATTTGAAAAATTGCTGCATAGCAAAAAGATTACTAAAACCTTTTATGATTATGTGAAGGCCGATCTGGATTGTTATTATGCTGCACTACAAACCCAATTGTTGTTGCGTAGACTCTTGGAAGCAGATTACACGAACTTGGCTACCATTGCGCCATCGTTTCGGCGTGTGCTGCAGAAAACAGTGAGCGAATATCCCTTTACTCAAAACAGGTTTTTGTCATCGCGGTGGTGGTATGATTACACTGATGCTTATTTAGGGCTTGAATTACTGTTGGACCAAGATTTTCAGCCAACAGTAATGGGAAATGTCATTTCATATGGACTCGATCATACCCTCAGATTCAATCGGGCAAAGCAGTATTTTCAAGGTCAGTACCTGGAGTTCTACCTAGCTGCCCATTTGCATGAAGCAGGTTTGGCCGATCAAAACAATGAACACCTCATGACTGCATTTTCTCAATTCAAACGCTCCTTTAAACAAAGTGAATACCTGCAATTTATCATACCTGTTTATGAATCGTTGGCCCTTAAGGAACAATTGGCAAGGGAAGGATTTTCTGATCAAATCAAAATGGTCGGTGGTTTTGAACGGTTCAACAATTTGCAGGAAGTATTAAAGCCGTTTAGGGGCAAAAAACTGTACGTCGATGTATGGGCTACCTGGTGCTATCCATGTAGGGTTGAGTTTCAATACATTGAACAGACTAGAAAGATACTGCAAAAAGAAGGGGTAGAAATGTTGTTTATTTCTCTGGATAATGAAGCCAACCACGAAGGTTGGAAAGCCATGATTAAAGAGTACAACTTGGAAGGGACTCACATTCGGGCCAACGAAGCCTTGAAAAGTGATTTGGCAAATACCTTTAATCGACAGGGCCGCATTTTTATTCCCTGGTACTTGATGGTCAATGAAAGAGGCGAGATCGTTCGTTCTTTTGCCTATAAACCATCAGATTTTTCTGGGCTGGAGCGACAATTGAGCGCTATACAGTTGAAAAAATGAATAAGGAACGGAAATGAAATAAAGCAAACGAGTTGACTCAGCTATTTTTTGATTTGGCAAGGCACGAGGAAGGCGCATAGTGTACTACGCAACTGACGAGTAACGCTGCAAAATCAAAAAAGAGCCAGTCAAGTGTTTACTTTATTTTATTTCCGTTCCTAAGCTATCTAAGCAAAAGGGTCTTCTTCAAGCTGAGGAACGGGTGATTGTTGGCTTTTAATGTGAAAAGGACAGGCTTTGATGGAGGTTTCCGCTTTAGCCGCAGCCTTCCAAACCGGCGTATTGTAAAAATAATTGGGCGTCAAGACCTCATTGTCCCATTCTCGGTGAAAGACGGTCATGCTTGAACCCGACATTGGTGGGACAATCCAGGCCCAATCAGCTTGGACGGCTCGCCCATCCAACTCTTCCCGTGTTGTAAAACGGATGAATTGTTCCGCCGCAGTATGGTGATCAACCAAGCTGACTCCAGCGCTTTTGAAGGAATGCAAAACAGCAATGTTTAACTCCAACATGGCCCGGTCTTTCCATAACTGCTGATTGGAACGGGTGTCCAGCTTTAGCTTTTCTGCGACAATAGGAAGCAGATTGTACCGTTGGGTGTCCCCGAGGTTGCGAGAGGCTATTTCAGTGAGCATGTACCAACCGTTGAAGGGCGCACAGGTATAGTGTAGGCCGCCAATTTCCAGTACCATGTCAGCAACGAACGGTACTGCGTACCATTTGAGGCCAAGTTGGGCAAACCAGGGATATTCGGGATGAGTAAGCGCGACTTCAAGAGCAGCCTTACGAGGAATATCAAATAATTTGGGACTTTGTTCATTCACCTGGATCACCAAAGGTAGGACATCAAAGGCGCTGCCCTGCCCTTGCCAACCCAATTCCTGACAGATTTTGGTGAATTCAATTTCGGCGGGATCACCTACTACTTGTCCGTTTTGCTCATAACCTGCATAATGGACGATTTTAGAATTCCACAAACGGATGGACTTCCCGAGAAGTGGTTGCTCCGCTTTGAAAATACTGATGTAAGGCCGAATATTGCCCTGATTGCTAGCCAGGTGCAGGTGTTCTACAATGGCTTCGAAAATGTCTTGTTCATCATTGATATGCCGTAAGTCCCGGACTTTCAGAGATTTCCAGAATAGGCGGCCAATGCAACGATTGCTATTCCGCCAGGCCATTTTGGCACCGTGTTCCAGTTCTGCGGTCGTTTGCCAATAAGTTCCCTTACTGTCAATTTCAGCTTTAATTTGGCGGAGGCGAAACCCAGGATCCCCCAGGCCTCTTTCGAGGTAATAATCGCAGTAAAAGTTTTGCGCCTTTGCCCAAAGTTGTTCCAGGTATACGTCCATTGTCCTTCGGCTACTTGATTCAATCGCCATGCACAACGGCGCTGTAGCGTAGATTGTTTACCAAACCAACCTGGATTATTTGGAAATTTTGCGAATTGGCGTCAACATAACCTTGCGGAATTCCACTTCAGAGCCTTCGGCTTGGAGCGCAATCTGTCCTTTGGTGGCAGTGGAGTTGAAGCCGTGATTGACCAAATCCCCATTGAGCCACACTTTTACCTCGGCATTCAGGCATTCGATGGTCATGCTGTTCCATTCACCGAGGGGTTTTTCTGAATTGTCAGTGAGGTTCACAATGCGTCGCTCCTTACCCTCCGTGATACCCCATTTTTCTTTAGGTCCACGTCTTTTTTCCATTTCGGGTACACTGATGTCTTCTACAATGCACCAGAAGTCCCCAGCATTTTGGTGCATCATTTGCACTTCGATGGATTTGGGAAACATGCTGTACAAAGCGCGTGGGGTAGAGGCGTGTACCAAGGCACCGCAGTTGCCGGGTTTGCCTGCAAAGCGGTATTCTATTTCCAGTCGATAATTTTGATGAATGGCATCGGTAATGAGGTGCCCACCCGGAGTACCCATACTCACAAGTAGTCCATTGCGCACGAGGAAGGGGCTTTTGAGATTGGGATTCTTGTCCATGTCGGGCACATCGGCGTGCCAACCACTGAGGTCTTTACCGTTGAACAGGCTTTGGGCCTTTGAATGGGAAGAGTTGGCTGATTTGCAACAAAACAAACCAAAGGTCAGTGCGATGAAGATGAAAGGTTTCATAGTGCGTTGTACATTGATGAAGCAGGCTATTTTCGGATGAAAAGTAGCACTTTACTTGCCAATGAACAAGTCTCCAAAAGTAATACTGATGGTGACGTTGGGATAATATTCTTTGTTGGGTTTAAAGGTGATCTTTTTGATGCCTGTATCCTTCATGTCCAGAAGTTTGAATTTCAACTCGTTGGGATAATCTACCCGCCCATTTTGTACGCTGAGGTTGTAAGAAAAGGCGCCAGGTTGGAGGGTATGGATAAACACGTTTGATTTGTCTGCTTTGAGATTGAAATCGCGGAGTTGATCGGTTGCATAAAAATTGAGAATGCCGTATTGGGCATTGATGTCGTAACGGCCACGCATGTGTTTGAGGGTGATGTCAGAACGGCGCGAAACGACTTTGATGTTGCCGTCTAGGTTGTCGGCAAAAAGATCACCAAAACTGGTGTTGATGTCGATATCTCCAATGATGTTTTCCAAGCCAATGCGACTGAAACGGGTATTGAGCTTCAAACTACTCATGAGGTCTTTGGCATCAATCAGCCCGTAGTTGTTTTTGATGTAAGTAGGGCATTCCTCCGGTATCGTAATTATGTAGGTTGCAGTCATTAGTGATTGCGGTTCGGGGCTGCCTTCGGGCACATCGAGGTAATTGCGCAGGTAAATTTTATTCTTCTCCTTATTGGTGATGTAGCGCATTTTTTCCAGGTCTTTTTCAGCCTGTTCCTTTTTGCTGTGTTTGGCAGTGAACACTATTTGGATTTTGATTTCCGGTTTGCTCCAGGTTTCAACGCGTACTTCGGCCCGTTCGCCCTCTATGTTCAGGGAGTAACCATCGCGGTAGCTGAAAGTTTTGTCGATGCGTTTGGTAACCACCTGCATTGTTCCATTTTGGGCAAATCCCAAATGCAGAATGCTCCAGAAGCTAAAGCAAAGAAAAATACGGAATTTCATGAACTGCATATTTTTACCTTCGTTTTAGGAGGTTTGAATTTTTTCTACCATTGCTTTGACCACCCGACTGCGATCCTGTTCCAGCTCGCTGAGTTCGCGGATCAGATTCGGATCTTCACCATAACGGGCCATCACGTCCTTGAGTTCAGCTTTGGCGGCATTGAGTTCTTTCAGTTCGTTCTCCAGGGCACAATCTTCCTCATTTTGAGCCTGGTACTTGCAGAAATTGGCAAAAAGGGTTTGCACCTCTTGCACATCTGCCTCGGCATCATCCCAATCGCGAGGAGAATTTATTGGTGTGATTTTTTCCTCGCTGTAGGCGTAGCTAACCTGGCCACGGGTTTGATTCCACTGGTAAAGGCCCAAGGCCGCAGTGACCACAATGGCCACTCCTGCTGCTACACTCCAGCCCCAGCTAGACAAAGGGCGGATTTTACCGCCACGTGCCAATTCAGCTTCGATGCGCCCCCAGATGGCATCGGGAGCAGTATACGTAGGCAACTCCGCGATGGCCTGATGAAGGTACCCTTCCTGCTCGAGGTGTTGCTCGATGCGGTCCCAGATGAATTCTGGTGCCCGGTGTTCAGGCAAGTGCCGCAAGGCATCTTTTAGGTTTTTTTCATTCAAATATTCCATCGTTATTCAGATTTACCCAGGGTTTCCCGTAGGCGTTTTTTGGCATAAAACAATTGTGACTTGGAAGTACCCACGGTGATGCCCAACAAATCGGCAACTTCCTGGTGGCCATAACCTTCTACTTCGATGAGGACGAATACGGTGCGGTAGCCAGTTGGCAGAGCCAAAATGGCTTTTTCGAGGTATTCGGCATCCAGGCGATGGCTCCAACTGATGCTCGTGTCGGGTGGAAGTTGATCCAGTGAGGCAGTGTATTGCTCTTTTTTGATCTTACTCAAGGCGGTGCGTACCACAATGGTTTTGATCCAGGCCCCCAAGGTTGATTCTTGCCGGAACCCACTGAGGTGCCGAAATACCTTAATGAAGGCGTCCTGAAGTACATCTTCAGCGAGATCGGAATCACCTGTTACGCGATAGGCCACCGTGTACATCGCGTTTTTGTAACGCTCGTACAGTGTTTTCTGCGCCAGGCGATTCTGCTCCAGGCATCCTTGAATGAGGTCGGCTTCCGTCATACTGATTGTGTAGGGCATCGGCTCGGTTTCCTTTTGTTTTGTGCTTAAAGAGTCGATCGATGAAATGATGGTTGTATCTGGGTGTAAAAATAGCGAGATTTTGCTTGGCTTTGATACTTCCATTTCTTGCTAATCGTTTATTTGCCATCTTCCTTCCCAAATTTCCCCTTTTCCTATACCGCAATAAATTTTGTACAAGCTGTATATTTGACTACCTTTACTGTACAAAATTTGATACACTGCGTTAGGACCTGCACACAAGTCATGATGGAAACCTTTAGGAAAGAGTTTACAGGGTTTACTTAATTTTATCACTATGCAATGCAAGGTTTTGGCAGTATGGTTCAGCGCGCTGGCGTTGATGATGACGACGACAGCACTATCCGCTCAAGAGCGCTTGAACAATGCCTCCATGAGTGCCCGTTGGGCAACAATTTCTACGGAAAAACTACCACGCTTTTCACTCAACAAAACACTGAAAGAAGATCGACTCAAGCCGGGCAATCGCTTCGCAGCTCCATTATCCGTTGATTTGGGTCTGGAAAATGCCGGAACGTGGGAAAGCACCCCCGACGGGGCCAGGGTATGGCGCATGAAGGTGCAATCCAAAACAGCGCTCGGCTTAATGTTGCTGTTTGACGAGTTTTTTATCCCGCCCGGAGCGCTGCTCCACGTTTACCACGCCGATGGACAATTGATGCAAACCTACAATGGGTTGGACAATCAAGCCAATGGTAAGTTCCTCGTTGGTTTGGTGCGTGGAGAATCTGCACAATTGGAATACATCGAACCAGCGGAATTCAAAGGCCAAGGGCGTTTACACCTGTTTCGGGTAGATCACGCGTACCATCAAAATAACCTCGAAGCGGCCAATTTTGACGTTTCTGGAAAATTGAGCGTCGAGTTGGGTTTTGGCGCCTCTGCGCCCTGCAATGTCAACGTCAACTGCGAAGAAGGTACAGACTACGCGACCGAGAAACGTGGTGTTTGTCGCATTGTGGTGATTGTTAAGGAAGGAACCGGCGTCTGTACCGGCAATCTGATGAACAACACCAAGCAGGATGGACGCCCCTTGTTGCTGACCGCTTTTCACTGTCAGGATGGTTACACCCCCCTTTATGACCTGTGGCGTTTTGATTTCAATTACGAAAGCAAAACCTGTGACAACCCCAGCAAGGAACCACAATGGCAAACCTTAATGGGGGCGAAATTGCTGGCAGGACGGCAAATGAGCGATTTCCTTTTACTCGAGCTTTCCAATAGTATCCCACAATCCTTTAAAGCTTATTTTTTAGGCTGGGATCGCCAACGGGAAGCACCAACTTCGGCAGCTTTTATCCACCACCCACAAGGCGACATCAAAAAAATCTCGATCGATAAAGGGCCACTTATCGTGAACCCTACGGCTATTCAGTGGAACAACGATGTCAATACTCCAGCCAATTTCCATTTGCGGATGGACATTGACAAGGGAGCCTTTAAAGTTGGATCATCGGGGAGCGGATTGCTGAATGAGAAAAAAAGGGTAGTGGGCCAGTTGCATGGCGGCAAAGATACCTGTGATCAGCCGATAGGTTATTTCGGTCGTTTGTTCATATCCTGGGATGGGGCGGATCAGGCCAATGCCCGCTTGAAAGACTGGTTAGACCCCAGCAATCTCGGCGCTGATACCCTGGATGGCATCGAAAACCCTGTTAAGGGCGGCGGCACCATCAGCGGCACCGTGAAAACGGAAAAGGGCATTGCCATTGCCAACGCGCGGGTTCAAGTATTGGGCTCAAGTGGGGTGACCATCACCACCTTAACCGACGACTTGGGTAATTTTTCCATCGATAATATTCCATTGGGCGAAGCCTATGAAATTGGTGCAGGCAAGGCCGATGAGTACGACAACGGATTGTCAACGCTAGACATGATAAGGATTCAAAAACACATTTTAAACCTGGAACCCTTGTCTACTCCCTATCAAATGATTGCGGCAGATGTCAACAACTCAGGTTCCATCAGCACCCTGGACTTGATTCAAATGCGCAAGGTGATTTTGAACTTAGATAGCAAATTTTCCTCTCCAACCTGGCTTTTTGTGCCTGCGGCAAAGAATTTTGTGGATGATAAAGACCCCTTCAAAGGACTTGCCTCCGGCATTTATACCATTCCCGCTTTGGTCAATAAAAATACCACTTTTGACATCATTGGCATCAAATTTGGCGACATCAATGGAAATGTGGATGGAACGTATTGAGTGAAAAGTGAAAAGTGAAAAATGAAAAGCAAGTAAACCATTTGTATTCCACCATTTGGTATATTTTTTTCACTTTTCACTTTTCACTTTTCACTTTTCACTTTTCACTTTTCACTTTATTGTTTCACCACACTCACCACCTTACTACTTCCCTCCACACTTTGTACCTGCACCCAATATTGACCTTTTGGCAGGTTTTCTCCAATTTGGATCTGGCCATTACCCGGCAGGAGTTGATGCTTTTCAAGGACCTTGCCAAGGGAGTTGTATACCTGCAGTACAGCCGCATGCCCTTGATTTTGCCAAGTATAATTCAGGCGGAGCGATTGATAAAATGGATTGGGGCTGGCGCTCAGTTGAAGTGCCAACTGTTTGATGTCATTGAGGCCTGTGGTGAAGCCATCGGGGCGCAGTTTTACATTTTGAATGCTCACTTTACCGTTGGCAAAAATGACAGATAGGGTATCAGGTTGGTAGCCTTCCTTATAATAGACTACCCGGTAGGTGCCACTTTGGGCAATCCCCGTAGCGTATTCGCCGGAAGTTTTGGAACGTTCAAGGTTCACTTGCGGGGCTAAAATGTGTATTTCTACTTCAGTTACCGGATTGTTGGTGCGGGCGTCGGTGATCAGACCTTCCAAAAAGCAGGCTTTTTGATAATTAGGTTTGAACACCCATAAGCCGGATTGAATATCCGAAGCAATCAATAAGCCACTGGGGAAATAAGGATAAATGCCCCAAACCCCCGCAAATCCACCATCAGGTCCAAGGTAAGTATCGTAACTGCCTACTTCCACGAGGTTGCTGGGGCGGCTAGCATCCACAATTTTCACCCCATCCGTATAATAGGCTGTTGGCAAAAATCCTTTCAGGTAATGGGTATTGTGCGGAACGACTCCGCGCCCGCGTGTAGCCGCAGCGGTGAAGACATCCAGCAATTCGATGTTGTTGAGGTCGCTCACATCGTATGCGTCAATGCTGGCGTTGAGGCGTTCGTCGGTGGTGAACAGGTACTTGCCATTATCGGATAACCAACTGTTGTGGGTAAAGCGGGAAGTGGTGGTAATGCTGTTCAAAAGTACCGGATTGGCCTTGTTTTTGGCATCCACTATACTCACTTTGCCATCGTAAATGTCTGAACTCCAAACGGTATCCCCCCGGGCAAAGTTGTCATGGGAATAGCCCGTCTTGAGTGCCCCGAGGTATTTGGGCGACTCAGGGTTGGCCTTGAGATCGTACATCACCACGGCACCCCGGTTGACATTGCAACCAGAGAGGTACATTACCCCATTTTCATCAATCCAAATGGTATGACAACGTTCGACGAGCCCGGGCATCAGCGGGTCAACCGGTGCCTGCGGTTTGATGAGGTTCCAGGTGATGTTGTCTGGGGCATTTTTCATGTTGATGATCAACAACCCATCGGGTACATTGTCGATGGTGACGTACACGTAATCTTTATAGGACTTCATTTCGCGCCAAATGCTGCGGGAACCAGGAATGAAGGCTACTTTTTTTGGTTTTTTGGGGTCTGTTAGCAAATAAATGGCCGTGCCAATGCGAGTGCCGATGACAGCGTACTCGCGCCCTTGGCCATCCACATGCCCCCAAATGGCGCTGTAGAGATCGTTAGGGTATTCATTGACATTGGACTGGAGTTCCAGATTGAAATTGGGTTGTTGAGATTGGGCCAAACTTTGATTGGAAACCAAAATCATCACGCCAATACTCAGCACAAAAGGAAATAAAATGGTGTACAGCGGGTATTTCATCATCATTGTTTTATTTGTTCAATGTCCAAACCCGGTACTTTTTCCAGGTTCAGGGCTTCTTCCAAGCGCAGTCCAGCTACCCAGGCTTTGAGTTTAAAGAGAGCGTCAGCCACCTCACTTTTGGGAATAGGGATGGTGACTTTACCCAAATCACCAAAATCTTGATCCAGCATGGGCAAGCCCAGTTTTTTGATGGCATTCATCACATCACTCATGATGGCATAATCAAAGGTGATGCGGTAAAAATCTTCCACGGTTTTTTGAATGATCTCGGCTTTTTCGAGGGCATCAGCTGCGCAAAGTCGATAGGCATTGATCAGCCCCGAGGTGCCCAGCAAGGTGCCACCAAAATAACGCACCACCACGATGAATACATTGGTCAGGCCAAAACTGTCGATTTGGCCCAGGATAGGTCGGCCAGCCGTGCCACTGGGTTCTCCATCATCGTTGGCGCGGTAATTGTTTTTATCCAAACCCAGCCGAAAGGCAAAACAATGATGCGTAGCCTTGGGATGCTCTTTGCGAATGGCTTCCAGGTGTGGTGGCCAGTCTTGTTCCGAGGATATAGGAAAGGCGTAGGCAATAAATTTACTGCCTCGATCCCTGAATTCACCTACACTCGCCTCCTTAATCGTCAAATACTCATCACTCATTTCAACTACTATCAAATATTTACAAGCCGTTAACAGGCATTCTCCAAGTTGCTGTTGATCTTTGTAACGCACAAAACAGGTATCAGTGTTTACCCGAGGCAGTACTATTCGTGTCAAGTAAACGTCGATTCCCAAATACAGCAAGCAGATCAATGGTTTCAATTTACTGCATTTGTTTACTTTTGTGCCGGAAACATACACCAAGTACAATGAAGACCTTAGCACAGTACGATGCCGTAATGGCGAAATGTAAGGAGATTTTTTTGAAAAAAACGCGGGATTATGGCACCGCGTGGCGGATTTTGCGCCCTACCTCGCTAACGGATCAACTGTACATCAAGGCCAAACGTATTCGTAATCTGGAGGAAACCAAAACTCAAAAAATTGCCGATTCCATTGATTCTGAATACCAGGGCATCATCAATTACGCCATCATGGCACTGATTCAACTGGAGCTAGATGAAGACGCGGGATTGGAACTTGAAGCCAGCAAAGTAGAAACCTTGTACGACGAGCAGACCCAAATCATTCGGGATTTATTGGCGCTCAAAAACCACGATTACGGAGAGGCCTGGCGCGATATGCGCATGAGCTCTTTTACGGATATGATCCTGATGAAGTTGTTACGCATCAAACAAATTGAAGAAAATGAGGGTCAAACCTTGATTTCGGAAGGTTTGGATGCCAATTATCAGGATATTGTAAATTATGCGGTATTTGCATTGATTAAAAAAGTTGAGGAGGTTGAGAAGGTTTAGGAAGGTTGAGAACGGTCACTGAGCTGTTCGCTGAGCGAAGTCGAAGTGCCGATCTAAACCTTCCTAAACCTTCCTAAACCTTCTCAACCTCCTCAACTTAACAAACATGACCATTTTTACCCTCGTCCTTTACGTCGCCATTGTAGCGGCAGTGTTTACCGGGATCACCCAATTCGTTTTGAAAAAAGTGAACAACCTTTTGGTGAGCTTTTTGCAACATTTCTGTGGGGTGCTTTTTGTGTTCTCCGGCTTTGTCAAAGCCATCGACCCTTTGGGCACTGCCTACAAGATGGAGCAGTATTTTGCCAAATTTGAAAGCACCTTTGAAGGCACCTGGTTTACCTTCGTGGCACCCCTGTTCCCCTTGTTGACCAAATACGTCAATGGTTTTTCGGTGTTTATGATTGTTTTTGAAATCCTGTTGGGTGTCATGTTGATCATTGGTTCCAGTCGTCGCTTTACGGCTTGGGCTTTTTTCCTGCTGGTGCTGTTTTTTACCATCCTGACCGGGTTTACCTACCTCTCTGGTTTTGTATCCCCCGAAGACAATTTCTTTGCCTTCAGCAAGTGGGGTGCATTTGTAGAAACCAATATGCAGGTAACCGACTGTGGTTGTTTTGGCGATTTTTTGAAATTGAAACCCAAAGTTTCTTTCTTCAAAGACCTCTTTTTGATGATCCCGGCGATCATTTTTATTGTTGGTTTCCGCAAGATGCACCAGTTATTCACCATGCCGACGCGCAGCATTTTGAATGCAGCTACAATTGTGGGGATTACCTTATACTGTTTCAATAACTACATTTGGGACATCCCCGCCATCAACTTCCGCCCCTTCAAACCAGGTGTGGATGTGGTGAAACAAAAAGAAGCTGAAGAGAAGGCTTTGCAGGATGTAAAAATCCTGGCTTACCGCCTGACCGATAAAAAAACCAAAGAGGTGATCGAGGTGCCTTATGACCAATTCCTCAAAGAGTTGGACAAATATCCTGGTGAGAAATACGAATTTGATCAGGTCAAATCTGAGCCAGCTATACCGATCACCAAAATCAATGATTTTGACCTGACTGGCCCCGATGGCAGCAGTGTAACCGAAGATTGGAAAGGCATTAAGGGTTACCACTTTATGGTGGTTGCTTACAAACTCTACGGTGAGGAGTCAGGTACCAAAACGGAGACGGTACAGGATACCGTTTACAAAATGGGACCCGATTCTACCAAAGTGGTCGATTCCATCGCTACGCGTACGATCACCAAAAAGTTGTATACCTGGGATGAGGACTACGTGACCAAGTGGAAAAAGCTAGTCGCAGAAATGACCAAGGCCAAAGAAGCGGGAGCTACGGTGTATGCCATCACTAGCCCTTACGATCCGGCGATGATCGATGCGTTTAAAGAAAAAACGGGATTCAACTTCCTGGTTCTCCGCGCTGACGATATTTTGTTGAAGACGATCATTCGTTCAAATCCAGGGGTACTTCTCTTCAAGGATGGCACGATTGTGGAGGATTGGCACATTCGGAAATTCCC
>JAIXOO010000109.1 GCA_027486765.1 Saprospiraceae bacterium | reverse complement strand
TGCTCGAACAAATCGACTCCCTCACCCGCATCGCCGATGCCTTTTCCAATTATGCTCAGATGCCCAGTCCTGCGCCCCGGGACTTTGACCTGAGCGACCTATTGCGCTCCATCCATACCCTCTACCAGCAGCAGGAACAAGGCCAAAACAACATCAACCTACGCTTGCCCGAAAAACCCGTCAGCGTTTTTGCCGACCGCGACCAATTGGCGCGAGTGGTTTCTAATCTGCTCATCAATGCATTGCAAGCCATCCCGCAGGATCGGCCGGGTAAGGTGACGATCGCCTGTACCGCTGATAAAACTGCACTCTTGATGGTAGAAGACAATGGGCGAGGGATTCCCGCAGGCATTCAAGACAAAGTATTTTTACCCAATTTCACCACCAAGTCATCAGGAATGGGCCTGGGTTTGGCCATGTGCAAAACGATGGTGGAAAATGCAGGCGGGAAGATGGGGTTCAGTACGGTGGAAGGTGAAGGGACGAGGTTTTGGGTGGAATTGCCGCTAAGCCAATAAGCCCACCAATGGCAAAAGTATCCGATCTCTAAAAACCTTCTCCGCTCATTTTTGTTACCCCTCCAAAAACATCCACTTTGAAAATCGCCATTATTGGAGCCGGAATAGCAGGGCTCGCCTCCGCTGCGCGGATGGCCATCCGGGGGCACGAGGTCGAAGTCTTCGAGGCCAACAGCTATCCCGGCGGCAAACTCTCCCAATTCGAACTCCAGGGTTACCGCTTCGATGCTGGGCCGTCCCTGTTTACCATGCCACAGTATGTCGATGAATTGTTTCAGGAAGCTGGACTCAACCCTGCTGAACATTTCCGTTACCAACGACTCCCTATCGTGTGCAATTACTTTTGGGAAGACCAAACCCGGCTCTCTGCTTATGCCTATGCCGGAGATTTTGCCAAAGAAGTAGAAGAAAAGCTGGGCGTCAAAGCAGAAAAATTACAAGCTTCACTGACTAATAGCCGCCACAAATACGAACTTAGCGGGCGCATTTTTTTGGAAAAATCCTTACACCGCCGGGATACCTGGCTCCAATGGGATGTGTTGAAAGCCATGCTGAAAATCCCGCAGTTCGACCTCTTCACCACCATGAACCGGGTCAACGAACGGATGGTACAACACCCCAAGCTGGTGCAATTACTCAATCGTTTTGCCACTTACAATGGCTCCAATCCCTACAAAGTGCCTGGTTTATTGACCATCATTCCACATTTTGAACACCAGATCGGGGCCTTTTACCCAGAGGGGGGCATGTACAGCATCACCAAAGCGATCCACCAATTGGCTGAGTCGAAGGGGGCACGCTTTTTTTTCAACTCCACGGTGGAAGAAATTCTACTGGATAAAAACAAGGCCATTGGCTTGCGGGTGAACGGCACAGAGCGGCACTACGATCAGGTAATCAGCAATATGGATGTGTTTCACGCCTACCGCCGTTTGTTGCCCAAGGCACCGCAGCCGGAGAAGGTGTTGCGACAGGAAAAATCTACTTCGGCCTTGATCTTTTACTGGGGTGTCCAGCGCGATTTTCCAGAGTTGAACATGCACAATATTTTGTTCAGCGAAGATTACCGCCAGGAATTTCAATTGCTCAGTAAAGGGCAAGTTAGTGATGATCCCACGGTGTACATCAACATTACGTCCAAACACAGTCCGGGCGATGCGCCGGAGGGTTGTGAAAACTGGTTTGTGATGATCAATGTGCCTTATAATGCTGGGCAGGACTGGGATGCCATCATCGCCCGTTCCCGCCAGAACATCATCGCCAAAATCAGTCGCATCTTAAAAGTGGATTTGGAAAGCCTGATTGCTTGTGAGGAAGTATTGGAGCCGCGCAGCATCGAAAGTAAAACCTGGTCGCACCTAGGCGCTTTGTACGGCACTAGTTCCAACCAACGCATGTCTGCCTTCATGCGGCATCCCAATTTCAGCAGCAAGATCAAAAATCTGTATTTTGTGGGCGGCAGTGTACACCCTGGTGGCGGCATTCCACTTTGTTTGTTGTCGGCAAAAATTGTCGATGACATTTTGCACAAACTTTAAATCCATGCGCATCAGCAAAAGTAATCTGGGCATCTTTTACCTTGGCGTCATTTATCTGGTTGGCATCGTAGGGATTTTGCTGCCCATACATCCTGACTTCATCCGGCTAACTCCACTCAATCTGCTGGTTTCACTGGGGACAGTGCTCGTATTTCACCCACATTGGAGTAAAAACACGGGAATCGCCTTGGGCGCTTTGCTGGTGTTTGGCTTTTTAGCAGAAGTATTTGGCGTCAATACGGGTCTATTGTTTGGGACCTACGCCTACGAAGAAGTCCTGGGCTGGAAACTCTGGAACACTCCCTTGATGATCGGAGTGAACTGGATGTTGCTAGGATACTGCTGTGGCGTGACGGTCAACCAGTTTTTTCCCCGATGGACCTGGTGGCAAAAAGGGCCACTGGCCTCAGCGATGATGGTTTTCCTGGATTTGTTCATCGAACCCGTGGCCATCCAATACAATTTTTGGGAATGGCCCGGCGGAGTGGTACCTTTGCAAAACTACATTGGCTGGTACCTGGTATCCTTGCCTTTGCTCTCACTTTTTGCCTATTTGCAGGGTCAAATTCGAAACAAAGTGGCGGTTGCTCTGTTATTGATGCAATTGCTCTTTTTTGCGATTTTGACTTTTTTTTGAACACAAATACACTTTACATGCAAGTGCTCATCTATATTGGAATCACCCTATTGACCATTCTAGGCATGGAATTCGTAGCCTGGACGGCGCACAAGTACCTCATGCATGGCTGGTTGTGGATTTGGCACGAAGACCACCACAAACCACACCATGAGAAACATGGTTTTTTTGAAAAAAACGACTTGTTCTTTCTTGTTTTTGCCATTCCGAGTGCCATTTCTTATATAGTTGGCCTGGCCACCCCGCAACGCTGGTTGCTGTTCGTGGGCATTGGCATCTCCATTTACGGCCTGATTTATTTTTTAATCCACGACGTATACATCCACCAACGCTTCAAGTGGTTCCGCCAATTGGACAGCAAGTACTCCCGTGCCATTCTGCGTGCGCACGGCGACCACCACACCAAGACACACAAAGAAGATGGGGAGTCATTTGGGTTGTTGATTGTCCACCCGAAGTATTTCCAGAAACGGAGTGAGTGGAAAGTGAAAAGTGAAAAGTGAAAAGTGAAAAGTGAAAAGTGAAAAGTGAAAAGTGAAAAGTGAAAAAAATAAACCAAATGGTGAAATCCAAATGGTATACCTGCTTTTCACTTTTCACTATTCACTTTTCACTATCTTTGTGCCTTAAGTACTTCCTAACGCATGGCACGCAACCGTTTATTAGATGCTTTCAATGAAGCCCGGAGTATTTCCCGTCAGGAGATGCCCGAGGCGGAGGACATGCAAAAATACCTCGACATCATCATTCCGCAAGTGCGGCAATGGGGTGAAGACCTGCGTGAAGAACATTTCTACGTAGGAAAATCCTGGCTGGAATTCAGAGATGATGACGGCTTTCACGACCAGGTACTGCATTTTTTCAATGATGGCGGAGAGTACATGCGCATCGAAAACGGTGATGTGAGCAATGGCAGCTGGCGTTTGATGGATGCCCCCAACCGGATGATACTGGACTACGAAAGTACCGAGATGTACGAGTTGTCCTTTATGAATGAAAATTTTTTCATCCTGCAAAAACACGGAGATCAGGTGCGGCTGGGGCGCGACAAGTATTTCGTCATGGTCAACGAACGTTTAGGAAGACGCCTCCAATGGCCCGATGCTATGGAGTTACTCTACCGCATCAAATATGAACACAGCCGTTTTTATCAAACCCTTACCGTGATTGTCCTAGTAATTGTAGTCATTGTACTGATCTACTCGCTCATCTAATACACCATGCTTCCTAAAACCCGTGCCATCATTGATTGTGATGTACACAATACCTACCGTTCTCAAGTTGAGCTGTATCCGTATTTGCCGGAGCCTTGGTTGTCGCGTTTGAAGGAAAAAGGCTTTGAGTATCCCCACGGCCACTACCCTACCCTTGGCCCATCCTTTTTATCGCCCCATTTTGCGTGCCGCTGCGGAAATGGACTTGGTGATTGCCCTGCATTATCGTTTGACTCCGGCATTGAAAAAATTACCTTCGGAATACATTTACCAACATTTCAAGTTTGGGGTTCAACCCATTTATCAGCCCCGTGAGGCTAATAGACTACAACAGCTATTCACTATTCACTTTTCACTTTTCGCTCTATTTCTTCTTTTCGCAACAAAAATCCCGGTCGCCCCTTTACCTCTTCATAAATCCGCCAAATGTATTCGGCTACGATGCCCAAACAAAAGAGTACGAGGCCGTTGAAAAAAGCGACCAGGGTAATGATGGTCGTCCAACCGGGAATGGCAAAACCGAACAATTCACTTTCGGCAAAAAAACGGGCATAAATCAACACGGGGATGGCCAATAGGCAAAGCATCGAGATGCCTAAGCCCAGGTAGGTAATCGCCCGAATAGGGAATGCCGAGGAGGAGAAAAAAGTATCCATGGCCAGACGTACCTTTTTCTTCCAGGTCCAACGCGATTTGCCCGGGCGCGATGGGCGGTCATAAGGCACAAAAACCGGATCAAAACCCAGGCGCAATACCTCCACCACCGAAGAAGTGTGAATGGGGTGGATGCGGGTATTCATGATGTCGATGATTTCCCGATCGGCCAAAAAACCATCTGCTCCACCGGGCGGGAACGTCACCTCCGAAAGGGTGTTCATGATGCGGTAATAGGTATTGGAAAAAAGATCATTCAACCAACCATCATTGCGAGAAGTACGGTAAGAAACGACCAGTTTGTGCCCACGTTCCCAAATGCGGTAACATTCCACCATGGTTTCCAGGGGGCGTTGCAAATCGTCGGGCATAAAGGTGATGCAAGCGCCCTGACAAACCGACATCCCCGCGAAATGTACGTAAGGTGAGGTATAGTTGCGGCTCATGCGGAAAGGGCGCACCCGAGGATCTTCTGCCGCCAGCGTTTGCATCAGTTCCCAGGTATTGTCTTTAGAGCCATCGTCGATGATGAGCATTTCAAAGGGGATGTTTTCTTTTTCCAAACAATCCCGCAGTGCCTCATAGGCGGGTCGGAGTCGCTTTTCACTGTTAAAAGCAGGAATCAACAGCGACAATAATTTTGGGTGGGTTTCGGTGTTCATGGGATCAACAATTGTTTAAATTTTCAGTCCTCGCAAACCATTTACAATCAGTAGCCAGCTAAAAAATATCAAAACTGCAGCCAACCAAAACGGTGCAGCAGGCAATTGAAATGGAGCAGCAGCCGAAGTAAAGTAGCCAAACAATTGGGTCATAATCAGAGGTCCAACCACAGAGGTCAAGCTCATCACACTGGTGAGTGCGCCCCGCAATTCGCCCTGTTCATTCATCGGAACCTGGTTCGACATCACCCCTTGCAAGGCAGGCATGGCAATCCCTCCCAAAGAAGCGAGGGCCGTAACCGCAAACATCATCCAGCCTTGATTGGCCATGGCATACAACACAAAACCAATGCCATACAAAATTAAACCAATTGAAATGGATCGGTAATTGCCCAACTTGGGAATAACTGCCCGGGTAAGCCCGCCTTGTACCAGAGCGGCCATTACACCTACAAAACCTAGGGACAAACCTACCATTTTTTCCGTCCATCCAAATTTGCCCATGCAGTAAAATGTCCAGGTACTTTGGGTTGAAAAACCTGCGATCATGATCAGGACATTGGGGAAAACCAATCCCAGTACGATGGGATAACGGCGCAAATTCAGTAAGGAATTGATTGGATTGGAACGAGACCATTCAAAGGGTCGGCGATTTTCGGGCAAAAGGGATTCAGGCAGTACAAAGTAGCCGTACAACCAGTTGATCAAAGTGAGCCCTGCCGATACAAAAAATGGGACTCTTGCCCCATATTCGCCTAAAAAACCACCCATCACGGGCCCCATGATGAAGCCCAAGCCAAACGCAGCACCAATCAAACCAAAGTTTTGGGCCCGTTTCTCAGGGGGACTCACATCAGCAATGTAAGCGCCCGCGGTCGTGAAACTAGCCCCCGTGACCCCCGCAATAAGCCTGCCTACAAACAACCAGGCCAAAGTTGGCGCAAAGCCCAACACAATATAGTCAATCCCAAATCCCAGCAACGAAAAAAGCAACACCGGCCTACGTCCATATTGATCACTCAAGCCACCCAAAATCGGCGAAAAAATAAACTGCATGGCAGCATAAGCAAAAATCATCCAGCCGCCATAACGGGCTGCGGAACTCAAACTTTCTCCACTCAGCTCCATAATGAGTTTGGGCATTACCGGAATGATGATGCCCAAGCCCGTAACGTCGATGAGCATGGTGATAAAAATGAAGGTGAGTGCAGAGTTTTGGCGTTTTTGACTCATATAGCTTGCTTTTGGGCGGTCAGTTAACGAGGTGAAGATAAGCAGCGAATAACGAAAAGTGAAAAATGTGTATCCCGATAAAACAAGAAGAGCGTAAAGGTACGTTACCACACCTTTACGCTCTCATCCAAATGAATCGAAGTTCACTTATCTTCCCAGTGCTTTCAACACAGTACTCCCCAAATCCGCTGGAGAATGCACCACGTGAATACCACACTCTTCCATGATTTTCATTTTGGCTTCAGCAGTATCTTCATCACCACCGATAATGGCACCTGCGTGACCCATTTTACGGCCTTTTGGTGCAGTTTGACCTGCGATGAATCCCACTACAGGCTTGGTGCCATATTTTTTCACGTACCGGGCTGCTTCAGCTTCCATACCCCCACCAATTTCACCAATCATGATGATGGCTTCTGTTTCTGGGTCGTTCATCAGCAGTTCGACCGCTTCTTTGGTAGAAGTCCCTACGATGGGGTCTCCACCGATGCCAATACACGTTGATTGGCCCAGACCAGCTTTGGTCACTTGGTCCACTGCTTCGTAGGTCAATGTGCCAGAGCGGGAAACGATGCCAATGGTACCTTTTTTGTGGATAAAGCCGGGCATGATGCCACATTTGGCTTCATCTGGAGTAATTACACCTGGGCAGTTTGGTCCAATCAGGCGGCAGTCCCGGTTGGCGATGTACGCTTTCACCTTCACCATATCCTGTACTGGAATCCCTTCCGTGATACAGATGATGACTTTGATGCCCGCATCCGCAGCTTCCATGACGGCATCTGCAGCGAATGCAGGTGGCACAAAAATCACCGATACGTCGGCTCCCCCTTGCTTTACCGCTTGTTCAACGGTATCCCAAACTGGTTTGTCCAAATGTGTTGTTCCACCTTTCCCTGGAGTAACCCCACCGATCAGGTTGGTCTTGTACTCCAACATTTGTGTGGCGTGGAAGGTGCCTTCCTTGCCTGTGAACCCCTGTACAATGATCCGGGAATTCTTATTAACGAGAACCGACATGTTATTGAGTGTTTGGGGTTCCAGGGGGCCAAAGTTCCAGGGGTCGGACGGCACTTCGACTTCGCTCAGTGACCGTTTGAACCCTGGAACTTTGGACCCCTGGAACTTTGGAACCTTGTAATTT
Organism: Saprospiraceae bacterium; assembly: GCA_027486765.1. Taxonomy (GTDB): domain Bacteria; phylum Bacteroidota; class Bacteroidia; order Chitinophagales; family Saprospiraceae; genus Haliscomenobacter. Next base: position 36,263 of record JAIXOO010000109.1, on the reverse strand, counting down.
TATTTTTCTTCTTCAATGATGAACACATCCTCCCCTTCCTTCTTCATGTAATACTTTTCCCGGGCAAACTGTTCGCCATTTTTCTGGAGGTTTTTGCGTTGCCGCTCGGCCTCTTGGATTTTTTTAGCGTAGTATGCCTTATCCTGCTCCAACTTGTCTTTGGTTTTTTGCAATCGCCATTGCGTGATCACATCGTGTTTGTCGATGAAGATCATCCAAAAGAAAAAAACCGTCAACACCAAAACGTAGCGATTCCGAAATGGGCCTGGAATCAGATTGATGAAGGGTTGGATTGGATTGGTGCTCATGAATTCAGATTTTAATGGGTATCCTCGTAGGGGCGACCCTTGCGGTCGCCCTTAACGATAGGGGCAACCGCAAGGGTTGCCCTTACCGCCAGCGGAAAATGCCCGCACCTGGATAGATCGCTGCCTCAGCCAATTCCTCCTCAATGCGCAGGAGTTGGTTGTATTTAGCGACCCGGTCAGAGCGCGACATCGAGCCCGTTTTGATTTGTCCGGTATTCAATGCAACGGCCAAATCGGCAATGGTAGTATCTTCAGTTTCGCCAGAGCGGTGGCTCATGACGGAAGTATAGGCATTGCGAGTCGCCAAATCAACCGCCTGAATGGTTTCGGTCAAAGTACCAATTTGGTTGACTTTGATCAAAATCGAGTTGGCTGCATTTCTGGCAATCCCTTCGCGCAGGCGCTTGGTGTTGGTTACAAAGAAGTCGTCACCTACAATTTGCAGGCGGCTACCCAATACCTTGGTCATTTCTACCCAAGTGTCCCAATCGTCTTCGGCCAAACCATCCTCAATGGATACAATCGGATATTTGTCTACCCAGCTTTTCCAGTAACTCACCATTTCGGATGAAGTCAACTTGTCGCCGCTGGATTTATGGAAATGGTATACTTTTTCTTCTTCGTTGTAGAACTCAGAAGCAGCAGCGTCCATCGCAATCACGATGTCCTCGCCGGGGCGGTAGCCAGCTACTTCGATGGATTTCAGAACGATTTCGATGGCCTCTTCGTTCGACTTGATGTTGGGGGCAAAACCACCTTCATCGCCTACGTTGGTAGAGTAGCCATTTTTCTTGAGTACCGATTTCAGGTTGTGGAACACTTCTGCACCCCAACGCAACGCCTCAGAGAAAGTAGGTGCACCAATCGGCATGATCATGAACTCCTGAAAGTCGATGCTGTTGTCTGCGTGAGAACCACCATTGAGGATGTTCATCATCGGTACTGGCAGCGTGGCGGCGTTTACGCCGCCGATGTAGCGGTATAAAGGTTGGCCACAAGCTTCAGCGGCTGCTTTGGCAACCGCTAGTGAAACGCCCAAAATGGCGTTAGCACCCAATTTGCTTTTATTTTCGGTACCATCCAGCTCGATGAGCAGTTTATCGATGTAAACTTGCTCGGTAGCATCCAAGCCAATCAGTTCATCCGCAATTTCTTCAATTACGTTGCTTACTGCCTTGTTTACACCTTTGCCGAGGTACTGGCTTTTGTCATTGTCGCGAAGCTCTACTGCTTCGTGTTTGCCCGTTGAAGCACCGGATGGAACGGCAGCACGGCCAAAATAACCGTCTTCAGTGGTTACTTCCACTTCTACCGTTGGGTTGCCGCGGGAGTCGAGAATCTGCCGGGCGTGAACATCAACAATGGTACTCATAAGTCCTTGTGTTGTTTGGTGAAAAAGGTTTGCCGAATAAAAACTAGCATCCGGCAGGTGTTTGTATTACTGCATCATCTTGACAAAGTCGTCAAAGAGGTAACGTGCGTCGTGCGGCCCAGGAGCTGCCTCCGGGTGGTATTGTACCGAAAAAGCTTTTTTACCCTTGACCCGAATCCCTTCGATGGTGTCATCGTTGAGGTTGATGTGGGTAACTTCTACGGTGGCTTCCATGTCTCGAATAGCTTGTGGATCTACCCCGAAACCGTGGTTCTGGCTAGTGATCTCACAATGTCCGGTCAACAGGTTTTTCACCGGGTGATTGATGCCGCGGTGGCCGTTGAACATTTTGTAGGTTGGAATATCCAGTGCCAAGGCCAACAATTGGTGACCCAGACAAATCCCAAAAATTGGTTTTTCCTGCTTCAGGATTTCTTTGGCCGTGCTGATGGCGTAATCCATCGCGGCGGGGTCGCCAGGGCCATTGGAAAAGAAAAAGCCGTCTGGATTGAATTCCTGAAGTTCTGGCAAAGTGGTTTTAGCCGGGAATACCTTGAGGTAGCAGCCGCGTTCGGACATGCACTCCAGGATATTGCGCTTGGTGCCAAAATCCAGTACCGCTACCTTGTGTTTGGCATTGGGATCACCAATGTAGTAAGGCTCAGTGGTACTCACTTTGGACGCCAGTTCCAGTCCATCCATGGAAGGCACTTTTGCCAACACTTTTTTCAATTCCACAATATCCAAAATTTCGGAAGAAATAATGGCATTCATGGCACCTTTGTGGCGGATGTGCCGCACTATTGCGCGGGTATCCACGTCAGAGATGCCTACGAGGCCTTCTTTTTCGAAATAATCCTGGATATCATCGTCGGCTTGTTCGCGCGAATATTGAACGGTGAAGTTTTTGCAAATGAGGCCGGCAATTTTGATGCTGCCCGACTCTACTTCACTGGATTTGGTGCCGTAGTTGCCAATGTGCGCATTGGTGGTCACCAACAATTGACCATAGTAGGAAGGATCCGTAAAAATTTCCTGGTAGCCCGTCATTCCGGTATTGAAGCAGATTTCGCCGGTGGTGGTGCCAATCTTTCCGGCAGCCTTCCCGTGGTAAACGGTGCCATCTTCCAGTAATAGAATCGCGGAGGTATAGTTGGGTTCTTTACTGAACTTCTCTTCCATTGCTTTAATTTGGGTGCAAAATTAATGATTGATGGGGAAAAAGGGGAGGAAAAGTGAAAGATTGAGGATTTTTTTTTCGGAGACTACAACTTCTAATTACCTTTTTGAACAAAAAAGGCGACACCAGGTTCCCCCAGCATCGCCCTTTCTTGAATAATCCGTATTGGTTTATTCCTTATCTTCCGCTTCAGTAGCAGTTTCTTCAGTTGTTTCGACAGCTTCAGCAGTTGTTGCAGGAGCAGCAGTGCCTTCAGTTTTTGTCTTTCCACCACGACCACGACGACGGCGTTTGTTATCCGTTTTAGTTTCTGCACCTTGGTTGTACAATTCGTTGAAGTCTACGAACTCGATCATCGCCATATCTGATGCGTCACTGCGACGGAAACCAATCTTGATGATGCGCAGGTAACCACCGGGGCGATCCCCGACTTTTGGTCCAACTACATCAAACAACTCCTTGATCGCCTCCTTGTTCTGGAGGTAGCTGAAAGCCACGCGGCGATTGTGGGTAGAGTCGTCTTTGGCTTTGGTTACCAGCGGCTCCAAATGCACGCGCAGTGCTTTTGCCTTGGCCAAAGTAGTGGTAATGCGCTTGTGTGTGATCAGCGCAATGCTCAGGTTCATCAGAAGCGCCTGGCGGTGCTCGGCTTTACGGCCAAGGTGGTTGTGTTTTTTTCCGTGTCTCATTTTATTGAGTTCTTGTCTTCGCAACACTATCGCGGGAAGCGACGGTTATTGCAAGGTGCATGACCGAGGTCACGCGGGTTACCAATCGCCCACGGCTAAAGCCATGGGTTGTATCGTATGGGGCTCCCACTGATCTCCCACGGCTGAAGCCATGGGTTGTATCGTGTGTGGGCTCCCACGGTTAAAACCGTGGGTTGCCGTACCTAAGGCTGAAGCCCTAGGTTATTCTTCGTCGAGTTTGTACTTGGACAAGTCCATGCCGAAAGTAAGTCCCTTTTCCTGGAGGAGTTCTTCGATTTCCACCAAAGACTTCTTACCAAAGTTGCGGAACTTGAGCAGTTCGTGGGTGTCGTAGTGTACCAATTCAGCCAAGGTATTGATCTTGGCAGCTTTGAGACAGTTGTACGCCCGAACGGACAGATCCAGATCTTCGAGTGAAGTTTTCAGCAGCTTGCGCATGTGGAGGATGTGCTCATCCACAATATTGTCTTCACGGCTGGAAGCGTCATCGAAGGTGATGTTTTCGTCGGTGATCAGCATCAGGTGCTGGATCATGATACGAGAAGCTTCCTTGATGGCATCTTCGGGGTGGATGGTTCCGTCCGTTTTTACCTCAATGGTCAACTTTTCGTAGTCAGTACGTTGCCCTACCCGGGTGTTCTCGATGCGGTAAGCCACATTTTTGATCGGGGTATAGATGGCATCAACTGGAATTACGCCGATTGGTGCATCTTTAGGCAGGTTGTCGTCGGCAGGAACGTAGCCACGGCCCTTAGTGATGGTTAGTTCCACCTCCAGGTTCACGAATGGTTCCATGGTGCACAACAACAACTCAGGGTTCATCACCCGGAAAACGTTGGTGTGGTCTTCGATGTCACCAGCGCGAAACTCTTCCTTACCGTTGATTGTGAGGTAGACTTTTTCGGTGTTGATATCGTCATCACCCATCACTTTCTTCAGGCGAACTTGCTTGAGGTTCAGGATGATCTCCACTACATCTTCTACAACGCCACGGATGGTACCAAACTCATGGTCGACACCAGCGACGCGCACTGCAGAAATTGCATAGCCTTCCAAGGAAGAGAGCAACACCCGGCGAAGGGAGTTACCTACAGTTTGACCGAAGCCTGGTTCAAGGGGTTTAAACTCAAAAAGACCTTCAAAATCGTTGGCTTTTTGCATTACGATCTTGTCCGGCTTCTGGAAATTAAGAATGCTCATATGCGGATAATGGACTTTGAGAAGGATGAATTGACCGGTCTCTACACGTCAGAACGTCTTCCAACGTTGATCTTCAAACAAAGTATGTTGAAGCACCTAAAGGCTTTATTTTATACCCTTGAATTGTTCATTCTCCAGCTATAAAATAAAACCTTTAAGCACCTAAACGTTGCGATTACTTAGAGTACAATTCGACGATCAGCTGTTCGTTGATCTTTTCAGGAATTACGTCCCGAGTAGGATACTCGATGAAACGTCCTTCGAGTTTGTCAGGGCTGAACTCCAACCAGGTAAACCGGCGTGACTCAGGGCTGCGGTTGGCAACACTGTCTTTGATCACATCCATGCTTTGAGATTTTCCGCGTACGGAAATCACGTCGCCAGGGCGAAGCTGATGAGAAGGACTGTTGGAAACAATACCGTTTACCAGGATGTGTTTGTGGCTAACCAATTGACGCGCACCGCTGCGGGTACGTGCCAAACCGATGCGGTAAACCACGTTATCCAAACGAGCTTCAAGCAATTTGAGCAACCATTCACCGGTTACCCCGTGCTTGGCAGTTGCTCTTTCAAAGGTGCCGCGGAACTGACGCTCCAGAACACCATAGATATATTTAGCTTTTTGCTTTTCAGTTAACTGAACTGCGTAATCAGAGCGCTGTTTGCGCTTGCGACTTGTGCCGTGCTGCCCAGGAGGGAACTTGCGCCGTTCAAAGTACTTATCAGGACCGTAAATGGCTTCTCCGAACGATCTTGCTTTCTTGGTCTTTGGACCCGTATATCTTGCCATTGTGATAAATTGCTTTTAAGGATTATACACGTCTACGTTTCGGAGGGCGGCAGCCATTATGGGGTACCGGCGTTACATCTTTAATTTTCGTAACACGGATGCCAGCTTGGTCAAGCGCGCGGATAGCGGCTTCACGGCCAGAGCCCGGACCTTTAACGAAAACTTCAGCAACACGCATTCCTGCATCGTAAGCTACCTTACCTGCATCTGTCGCAGCCACCTGAGCGGCATAAGGGGTGTTCTTTTTAGAACCTTTGAACCCCGACTTACCTGCTGAAGACCAGGATATCACCTGGCCAGTTTTGTTAGTTAACGAGACAATGATGTTGTTGAATGTCGCTTGTACGAATGCGTACCCTTCGGATTCAACTTTTACATTGCGCTTTTTAACTTTCTTGTTCGCCTTTGCCATTTAATAAAAATGTTTTTGAATCAGGCACATAAAAGAACGCTGAAGGTATTTTGAAGGTTATCTCTCCACGGTTGGAACCATGGATTGGCCACAAAAGCTTCGACTTCTTCTATGCCGATATTACTTGGTTGCTTTCTTCTTGTTAGCCACCGTTTTACGTGGTCCTTTACGCGTACGAGCATTTGTACGAGTGCGTTGTCCACGCAGAGGTAGTCCTTTACGGTGACGCAATCCGCGGTAGCAGGCGATATCCTGCAAGCGCTTAATGCTCATCGTAACTTCTGTTTTCAGTTCACCTTCGGTCTTGTACTGGGAAGTGACAATGCGAGAGATCTCGCGAATGTTGTCGTCAGTCCAAGCTTCTACCTTCGTGTCTTCACTTACACCAGCCTCAGCCAATACTTTACTAGCGGTGGTTGCACCAACGCCAAAGATATAAGTAAGGGCAATAACGCCACGCTTGTGTCTGGGTAGATCGATACCTGCGATACGAGCCATCTTCGTGTGCTTTTAATGATCCTGGCAGCAACGGGGATTAACCCTGGCGCTGCTTAAGCTTAGGATTTTTCTTGTTAATGATGTAAACCTTGCCCTTCCTGCGTACGATCTTACAATCTACGGATCGTTTCTTAACAGATGCTCTAACTTTCATGGTTCGAGTTGTTTATCAGGTATTCCAAACAGCGGACGGCAATTACTTGTAGCGATAAATGATGCGCCCCCGCGACAAGTCGTAGGGTGACATTTCCACCGAAACCTTGTCACCTGGGAGAATACGGATGTAATTCATGCGCATTTTCCCGGAAATAGTGGCAATGATCTGGTGATCATTTTCGAGACGCACTCTGAACATTGCGTTGGAGAGTGCTTCTTCAATAATTCCGTCTTGTTTGATCAAATCTTTTTTAGCCATGGTCCGATTTCGGAGTGCAAAGATAAACATGTTTGTTGATCTTTCTCCTCATTCCTTGAAAAAAATTACAGTTAATGGGCAATAAGTCAATTTAGGCGGGTTGTAACACCCCTACACCCTTTAAACTCACCTCCCTTACTTCACTATTTTTGGCAATTGCAGCCTCAATAGGTACGTGACTGGAAAGAATGTCTGCTTTTTGACGACGGACCACCACGGTATGTTCGTAGTGAGCCGAAGGCAGGCGGTCCTTAGCAGCAACCGTCCAACCATCTTTGGCCGTCATCACTTCTTTTTTTCCCAGGTTCACCATCGGTTCAATTGCAATGACCAAGCCATCCAGCATTTTTATGCCTTTGCCTCGTTTGCCGTAATTGGGAACTTCTGGTTCTTCGTGCAAATTGCGACCAACCCCATGTCCAACCAATTCACGTACAATACCGAGATTGAAACCTTTCTCTACGTAATTTTGAATGGCAAAGCTGATGTCACCTACACGGTGGCCAACAACAGCCTGTTCAATCCCTTTGTAAAGCGAGGTTTTGGTTATCCGGCATAATTCCATTACTTTTTCACTGACATTGCCCAGCGGAAAAGTATAGGCGGCATCACCAAAAAAACCGTTCCATTGCACTCCACAGTCTACCGAAACGATGTCTCCATCGTTAAAAATGATGGATCCTGTAGGAATGCCGTGTACTACCTGCTCATTGATGGAAACACAAAGGGTGGCTGGAAAGCCACGATATCCTTTAAATGCAGGTACTGCACCGTGATCCCGAATCAATGTTTCAGCAGCGGTATCGATCTCTTTGGCGGTGATACCCGGACGAATGATAGAGGCTACGTGAGCTAAAGCGTCACACACCAGGAGACAACTTTTGCGGATGTATTCTACCTCTTCGTCAGTTTTGTAATATACCATAGAGTCATTATCTAGCAATTAAAGGCGACTGGGCTTTGACCAACCGCCTTTAATTGAGCGAAGTTTTGGATAAAACTCGTTTAGATTGAGTCGCCAATACCTTGGAGGCGGCTTTGTGTAGAGCGGCCTTGAATCCGTCCAGACTTAGTCAAACCTTCGTACTTGCGCATCAACAAATGGCTTTCAATTTGCTGCAGTGTATCCAGAATTACGGAGATCATGATCAGCAAGGAAGTACCACCAAAGAACACAGCAAAGTTACGGTTGATGCCAATTGCAGCTGCGAATGCAGGCAGAATTGCAATAATTCCCAGAAAAACTGCACCAGGCAGGGTAATGCGGGAAGTAATGGCATCGATGTAATCAGCGGTTGGTTGCCCTGGTTTTACCGAAGGAATGAAAGCGTTGTTGCGCTTGAGGTATTCCGCATAGTTTTGCGGATTGACGATCAAAGCGGTGTATACATAGGTGAAAACAACGATCAACAAAAAGTAGACTACGTTGTAAGGCACGCTAGTAAAATCGTTCAAAGCAGCCAGGATACCAGTAGTTGAGGTACCACCTGTTGCACTGAATTGAGCAGCCGTAGTAGGCAAGAACATCAAAGCCTGTGCAAAGATGATGGGCATAACCCCGGAAGCGTTCAGCTTGAGCGGAATGTAATCCTGCTCAGAGCGCATGCCAGTGCCGTCGTTTCGTCCAACCGCCTTTTTGGCCATTTGGATGGGTATTCTCCGCACCGCTTGAATGATCATGATCGAGAGCAAAACCACCCCAAACCAGAGCGCCATTTCCACTACAAAGAACAACAAACCATTGCTGTCCAACTGAGATTGGAATTCGAAGCCCAAGGCAAAGGGAAGACGTGCAATGATACCCGCCATGATGATCAAGGAAGTACCGTTCCCCAAACCCCGATCAGTGATTTTTTCACCCAACCACATCGCAAATACCGTACCGGCAGCCAGGATGATGATGTTGGAGAACCAAAAAATACCTTGAGGAATATTGGGATCCACTGCCTTCAAGAAGAACAAGTAGCGCAGATAACCGCCACCTTGTACTAAGGTAATGGCTACCGTCAACAAACGGGTGATCGAAGTCAGTTTTTTGCGGCCAGATTCCCCTTCTTTGGTTTGCAAACGTTGGAAGTAAGGAACAGCAAAGCCCAACAACTGAATGATGATCGAAGCGGTAATGTAGGGCATAATACCCAGCGCGAAAACCGAAGCTTGGCTAAAGGCGCCACCCGTGAAAGCGTTGATCAACCCCAAAAGCGAGTTGTCATCACTTTGAGATTGCGCCTCCAAAACCGAAGGAAGCACGCCTGGGAGTACGATAAAGGATCCGACGCGGAAGATCAAGATCATTCCGAGTGTGAACAAAATGCGCGTGCGCAATTCCTTAATCTCCCAAATGTTACGAAGAGTGGTGAAAAACCTTTTCATCGTTCAGAATTAAGCGATGTTTACACTTCCGCCGAGTTTCTCGATGGCTTCCTTGGCAGTTGCAGAACACGCGTGAGCACTTACATTCAATTTAGTGGTCAGTTCACCTGCACCCAAAATCTTTACTTTCTCAGTCCGGCTGGTGTAGCCTTTTTCGAGTAAAAATTCCGCGCTAATGGTGTCCACGCCGTATTTCTCGGCGATTTCCTGAATTTGACCCAAGTTAAATGGAACGTAGCTTACACGGTTAGGGTTCTTAAAGCCTACTTTTGGCAAACGCATTTGTAGGGGCATTTGACCACCTTCAAAATTGCGCTTGGTATAGTGACCAGAGCGAGACCCATCCCCTTTGTGACCACGAGTAGAAGTACCACCGTGACCAGAACCCTGGCCGCGAGCGATGCGTTTTCTACTTTTGTTAGAACCTTGTGCAGGTTTTAAATTATGCAATTCCATTGCATTATGTTTTGAGCAAATCAGCGGTGAACACGCAAGTTATAAAAAATAACGGTTCTCCACCGAGCGTTGCTATTCGTCAAAGAAATTATTCCTTCACATCTTCCACCTTCACGAGGTGGGCTACCACACGTACCATCCCTAAAATCTGTGGTGTAACTTCGTGCACCACGCTTGAACTTACCTTGTTCAACCCGAGGGCAGTCATAGTAAGTTTCTGATTTTTAGGACGATCGATCGTGCTTTTGACCTTGGTAATTTTGATCTTAGCCATGATCTTCTTGTTTTAAAACATGAACAAAACGATGCGGACATGGCGCCCGATCAACCATTGAACATTTTCTCCAGAGAAATATTCCGTTGCTTGGCAATTACCCCTGGGTCACGCAGCAGTGAAAGTGCAGTGATGGTTGCTTTAACCACGTTGTGTGGGTTCGACGAACCTTGAGATTTTGCCAATACATTGTGGACTCCGGCAATCTCCAGTACGGCGCGCATAGCACCACCAGCGATTACACCAGTACCATCAGAAGCAGGTCTGATCAAAACACTACCGGCTTTGAATTTACCTTTTACTTCATGAGGAATTGTTCCTTTGTATATCGGTACACGAACCAAGTTTTTCTTGGCATCGTCTACAGCTTTAGCGATGGCTTCAGAAACGTCGCGGGCTTTACCCAAGCCGTGACCAACTGTTCCTTTTCCATCACCTACTACAACAATTGCAGCAAAGCTAAATGTACGACCACCTTTGGTAACCTTCGCTACGCGGTTGAGCTGTACCAGCTTTTCTTTGAGTTCTGTTTCGGCAGGAGCTACCCTGTGTGCACTCTGTTTAGCCATTATCTTGTATGGTTAATGGTTTTTAGAAAGATAATCCGGCTTCGCGTGCGCCATCGGCTAACGCTTTCACCCGACCATGGTACAGATAACCGCCGCGGTCAAATACAACGGCGTTGATGTTCAACTGAGTGGCGCGTTCAGCTAGGATTTTGCCCACCGCTTTTGCTTGCTCAGATTTATTCACAGTTTTTTCCACTGCCTCTTCGATTGAGGAAGCAGAAGTCAGCGTATGGCCTGTCAAATCGTCGATGATCTGGGCATAAATTGACTTGTTACTGCGGTATACAGAAAGACGTGGTCTTGCTGCCGTGCCCGTAATTTTTTTACGAACGCGGTTGTGAATCCGCCGTCTTTTATTTTCTTTAGTGAGTTTCATATCACTTTTGGTTTATAACCTTAGTGTAGAGCTATGCAGCCAAACCCAAGGTCCTGTTTTCGTTTTCGTAGGGGCAACCCTTGCGGTTGCCCTTGAATTGGGCAACCGCAAGGGTTGCCCCTACGGGCGATTATTTCTTACCACTGGTCTTACCAGCTTTGCGACGAATTGCTTCACCGACAAAACGAATACCTTTGCCTTTGTAAGGCTCTGGTTTACGGAAGCCGCGGATTTTGGCACATACCTGGCCCAGGAGTTCTTTGTCAATGCCCTCCAATTTGATGATTGGGTTCTGACCTTTATCCTGGCGGGTTTCTACCTTAATTTCCTGTGGAATAAGAAAGATGATGGGGTGAGAAAAACCCAAACTCAGTTCCAGCCATTGACCATTGCTGGTCGCACGGAAACCTACCCCAAAAATTTCCATTTCTTTTACATAGCCAGAGGAAACACCATGAACCATGTTATTGATCAAGGCGCGGTACAAACCATGTACTTCACGGTGGCGTTTCTGGTCAGTTGGACGTTTGACTTCCAATGAACCATCGCCAATTTCAAGCGTCAGGTCTGGATCAATTTGTTGCTGCAATTGACCCTTTGGGCCCTTTACTGTAACCAGATTGCCCTTGCTGACATTTATTTCTATCCCCTTGGGAAGTTCGATCGGAGCTCTACCTACTCGAGACATCTTAGTTGATTTGAGTGGTTAATTAATAAATGTAGCAGAGCAATTCGCCACCTACGTTCAACTCGCGTGCTTTCTTGTCAGACATCACGCCTTGCGAAGTAGAAACAATTGCCAAACCAAGACCATTGATAATCCGAGGGAGCCCGTCAGCTTTAGCGTACTTACGCAAACCAGGCTTAGAGATGCGGCCTAACTCACGAATCACCGGCTTACGGGTAATCGGGTCATACTTCAATGCGACTTTGATCAACCCCTGACCACCTTTACCTACGTTGTCCTCAAATTTGTATTTCAGGATATAACCTTGCTCGTAAAGAATCTCGGTGATTGCTTTTTTCAACTTAGAAGCAGGAATATCTACGATGCGGTGTCCCGCTTGCTGCGCGTTGCGAATGCGCGTCAGATAATCTGCGATAGGATCTGAAAATGCCATCGTTATGATGTTTCGCTAGCCGGTTTTCCGTTCTCTAAACCTGTTTTTCAACAGGTTATCCATAAACGCGGAACCTGACCAACTGTTAATAAATTGCTGTTTACCAACTGCTTTTGGTTATACCGGGAATTTTGCCATAAAGGGCCATTTCGCGGAATTTAACCCGGCAAAGACCAAACTGGCGCATGTAACCCTTTGGACGACCGGTCAACTGACAACGGTTGTGCATACGAATAGGGTTAGAGTTGCGGGGCAGTTTATCCAGTTCTTCCCAGTTTCCTTCCTCCTTCAGTTGCTTGCGCAAATCTGCGTATTTAGCAACCAACTTGGCTCTTTTTACTTCCCGAGCGATAATTGACTTCTTTGCCACGGTATATTAGTTTGTTTTCTGGTTCTTGAATGGAAGACCCAACAGTTTCAGCAATGCCAATGCTTCAGCATCGGTTTTGGCAGTAGTTACGAACGTAATGTCGAAACCAGCCATACGGGTGATCTTTTCAATGTCGATTTCCGGGAAGATGATCTGCTCGGTAATACCCATTGAATAGTTGCCACGACCGTCGAAACTTTTGTCATTGATGCCACGGAAGTCACGTACGCGAGGAAGAGCAGCAGAGATCAAACGATCCAGGAACTCGTACATGCGAATGTTGCGCAGGGTAACCCGAGCGCCGATTGGCATGCCTTCACGCAGTTTAAAGTTAGAAATGGAGGTCTTGGCTCTGGTCGGAACTGCTTTCTGGCCAGCAATACGCGTCATTTCTTCGATCGCATTGTCAACCATCTTTTTGTCCTGAGTAGCAGCGCCGATACCTTGGTTGATCGAAATCTTAACCAAGCGAGGCACTTCCATGATGGAGCTGTATTGGAACTGTTCCATCAAGGCACTGATCACCTCCTCATTGTATTTTGTCTTCAGTCTAGGAAAGTAACTCATCACTTAATGATTTCGCCTGATTTTTTAGAATAACGAACCAACTTGCCATCAACCTCTTTACGTCCTACACGAGAAGGTTTGCCTTCTTTCGGGTCTACAATCATGAGGTTGGAGATGTGGATGGGTGCCAGCATTTCTTCGATCCCGCCAGCTGCGTCTTGCGTAGCTTTGCGGTGTTTCATGCGCACGTTAACATCCTTGATCAGTGCACGGTTTTCAGCCGGATACACTTCTAGCACCTCTCTAGACTCGGTTAGATTCTTATAGGCGCCAGCGATCACAAAGACCATGTCTCCCTTCTTGATCTTCAGCTTGGGAGTATGTCTTTTTGTATTTGTTTTTTTATCTGCCATTGTTCGACGAATTGATAGCGCTTGCGACGCTTGGGTTAAAGTACCTCAGGAGCAAGAGATACAATACGCATATACTCCTTCTCGCGCAACTCACGAGCTACTGGGCCGAAAATACGGGTTCCACGTGGCTCGTCTTGGTTGTTCAACAATACGCAAGCGTTGTCGTCGAAACGGATATAGGAACCGTCTTTACGGCGAATTTCCTTTTTGGTACGAACGATAACAGCTTTGGAAACGCTACCTTTTTTGATGCCCCCTGGGGAAGCATCTTTCACGGCAACGACAATTTTATCGCCTACTGACGCATAGCGGCGGCCTGAACCACCGAGTACACGGATGCAGAGCACTTCTTTGGCTCCGCTATTGTCGGCTACTTTGAGTCTGGATTCCTGTTGGATCATGGTTGACGTCTGGTTTTAGAGGATTTATCTCCTTCGCAGGAAGCATAAATCGTAAACACACGGATAATACCTCATCGAAACATTGTGGTCGTTGAACAGCCCACGAATGAATTCGTGGGTTTACTTCGCTCTTTCGATGATTTCGACCAAGCGCCAGCGCTTGAGTTTGCTCAGGGGACGAGTTTCCATGATTTTGACAACATCGCCGATGCTGCAATCATTGTTCTCATCGTGGGCCATGAAACTCTTGGTCTTCTTCACGAATTTACCGTAAATAGGGTGGCGTAGCTTACGCTCTACTGTTACAGCAACGGTTTTGTTCATTTTGTTGCTTGTCACGACGCCGACACGCGTTTTTCTCAGATTCCTTTCCATCTTCCTTACTTTTTACGACGTCTTGCACGAATTTTAGAACGTAGTGCCAACTCATCCGCACTCATTGTAGCAACCTGCCGACTACGTAGCTCATTGTTGAGCCGGGCAATATTACGGCGAAGATCGCGCAGTTCCATCGGGTTTGCTAACCCTTTGATGGCATGCTCAAACTTCATTTTACGGTAAAGTGACTCAGAGTTGTCAAGTTCATCTTGCAAAACCTCCTCTGTCAACTCTTTTAGCCCTGTTAACTTGTTGTTTGCCATTGGCTTAAAAAATTAATTTTGATATAAAGCATCGCTGCCAGATTGGGTTTCCGCATCAATACAACTTGTATTGTGCCAAAACTAATATCTGACAACTATCTAAATGCGTAATGCATTAAACAGTAGCGTCGGGACGAGTCACGATTTTGGTCAATACTGGCAATTTTTGCGCAGCAAGACGCAGTGCTGCTTCAGCTACTTCAGCAGTAACGCCATCAAGCTCAAACATAATGCGACCTGGTTTCACCTGTGCTACCCAATGATCCACGGCACCTTTACCTTTACCCATCCGCACTTCTTGAGGCTTCTTGGTAATTGGTTTGTCGGGGAAAATGCGAATCCACACTTTACCTTCACGTTTCATAGAACGAGTCATCGCGATACGAGCCGATTCGATCTGACGGTTGGTAAGCCGTGCACCTGTAATTGCCTTAAGACCAAAAGTCCCAAACGCGATTGTACCGCCTTTGATGGCCAGACCTTTCATTCTGCCCTTCTGCTGCTTGCGGTATTTCGTTCTCTTTGGCTGTAACATTGTTTATGTATTTAGCAGAATTTCAGTAAAATAGCCAAAACCTGCCAGCTTTTTGAAAAAGTCTGGCAAAGGTACTGCTTTGGATTGAAATATTCTAAGCCCAGCTTTAAATTTTTTTTCGCAGTAAGTTTTAACTCCCCGCGAAAAAAAATTTAAAGCATTTGCTTAGTAGTGGGGCGAAAATAAGTGTTCATTTTTCTTGAGCCAAAGGATTAGATAAGACACTTGAAATGAACCGTTTTCTTATCTAATCCTCTGGCAAAATGAACACTTATTTTTCTATCGCCCGTTAACGTTTGCGTGGGCCACCTGCTCCGCCGCCACCGCGGTTGTTGCCGCCGCCGCCGCCAGTGTTGCCACCACCGCCGCCGCCACCGCGCCGACGATCGCCACCACCACCGCCGCCACCACGATTTCTATCGTTGTTGCCACGGCCTTCGCCACGTTCGCCACCACGACCACGTCCGCCGCCACCGCCATCACGACGATTCTGGCCTTGGCCTTGTCCGCCAGCTTGTGTGGTATTGGAAGGTGCAGAAGATGGAGTCAGCTCACGCTTGCCCAATACTTCACCTTTGCAAATCCAGCACTTGATGCCGATTTTACCGTATACAGTCAAAGCTTCTTTCCAAGAGTAGTCAATATCTGCACGGAAAGTATGCAATGGTGTACGGCCTTCTTTGTATTCTTCCGTACGTGCCATTTCCGCGCCGTTCAAACGGCCAGAGATACGTACTTTGATTCCTTCTCCTCCTGCGCGGATGGTAGATTGGATGGCCATTTTGATGGCGCGGCGATAGTTGATGCGTGCTTCCAATTGCTTGGCAATAGATTCTGCAACGATATTGGCATCCAGTTCTGGCTTACGGATTTCCGTAATGTTGATCTGAACGTCTTTGCTCGTCAATTTTTTCAACTCTTCGCGGATGCGATCAACCTCCTGACCACCTTTACCGATGATGATACCGGGGCGGGAAGTGTGAATGGTTACGGTGACGCGCTTGAGCGTGCGCTCGATTACGATCCGAGCGATGCCACCTTTGTTTACCCGTGCATTGAGGTAATTGCGGATTTTTTCGTCCTCAACTACTTTTGCAGCGTAATCCTTGCCTCCGAACCAGTTGGATTCCCAACCTCTGATGATTCCCAGGCGATTGCCGATTGGATTTGTCTTCTGACCCATATGATGGTGTAGTTGAATTTTTAGTTAGTTACTTCTTCTACCACCACCGCTTGATCATCGACACCAGGAACCGCAATGCGGTTTTCCACTATGATCGTTACGTGGTTGGTACGTTTGCGAATGCGGTGCGCACGGCCGTGTGGGGCTGGGCGGAAACGCTTAACGATGGTACCACCATCAACAAAAGCCGTCTTGATGTAGAGGTTATATTCGTCGGCACTTTCGTTACCTTCCAGCTTGTACTCCCAGTTGGCAACCGCACTACGAACTAATTTTTCCAACCACACCGCAGCTTCTTTCTTGGTAAAGCGCAGGATGTTGATGGCATCTTCCACCTTCTGCCCGCGGATGTTGTCAACCACAAGACGCATCTTGCGGGCCGACATCGTAACATTTTTGAGTTTTGCTACAGCTTGCATGTCTTTTTATTTCTTACGGTTGCCAGAGTGACCTTTGTAATTCCGGGTTGGGGAAAATTCACCCAACTTGTGACCTACCATGTTTTCAGTAACGAAAACGGGTACGAAAGTTTTGCCATTGTGAACGGCGATGGTTTCACCCACCATATCAGGGATAATCATCGAGGCCCGAGACCAGGTTTTGATAACGCCCTTCTTCTTTGCATCCTTAGATGCAAGAACCTTTTCCAATAGTCTATGGAACACGTATGGTCCCTTTTTGATTGATCTTGCCATTGTTTTAGCTTTCGGCTATGAGCTATCAGCTTTCGGCGTTCAGCTAATTAAGTTTGCTGATTGCTGATAGCTGACTGCTTACAGTTGCTTAAGGATTTTTAGTTTTTCTCCGAGAAATAATAAGCTTATTGGAAGACTTATTCTTATCGCGGGTTTTGAAACCTTTAGCCGGCATACCATTGCGGTTACGTGGGTGACCACCGGAAGCACGACCTTCGCCACCACCCATGGGGTGATCGACAGGGTTCATAGCTACCCCACGAACGTGAGGACGACGGCCCAACCAACGATTGCGGCCCGCTTTGCCCAATACTTCCAAGCCGTGGTCACCGTTAGAGGTAGTACCAATGGTTGCTTTGCAAGTGAGCAGGATGCGGCGCATTTCACCGGAAGGTAATTTTACCACTGCATATTTGCCTTCACGACCGTTCAGGACACCATAAGTACCTGCACTACGCGCTAAAGCGGCACCTTTGCCTGGATTCAACTCGATGGCATGGATGTTGGAACCAAGTGGAATGTCTTTCAGGAAAAGTGCGTTGCCCGTATTGGGTCCAGCACCATCGCCAGAAGAAATTTCAGCACCTACTTTCAGTCCATCAGGAGCAATGATGTAGCGTTTTTCGCCATCGGCGTACTCAACCAATGCGATGAACGCAGTGCGGTTGGGGTCATACTCGATGGTTTTAACGATTGCTACCATTCCTTCCTTGTCCCGCTTGAAGTCGATGATACGGTAGCGACGCTTGTGGCCCCCACCGCGTTGACGCATGGTCAAGCGGCCCTGGTTGTTACGGCCACCACTCTTCTTTAGTGGCGCCATCAGGCTCTTTTCTGGCGTATCTGTGGTCAACTCTGTGAAGGTCTGACCTACCCGATAACGCGATCCCGGAGTAACCGGATTCATTTTTCTAACTGCCATTGTTATGGTCTTTGGCGTTCATCGCCGGATCGAAACCACCATAATTGTTTCGCCGACTCGAACAAGCCTTGATTAATGGCAACAGTAGGGGTACTACGGTTGCACCAATTACAATTCTGCGAAGAAGTCAATGTTTTCGCCTTCGGCGAGGGTAACAATTGCTTTCTTGTATGCCGGTACACGGCCACGTACCACACCGGTACGAGTAGAGCGAGACTTGAGTTTGCCAGGAACCACCAGGGTGTTAACTGCTTCAACGTTTACTCCGTAGAAAGCTTCAACCGCTTTCTTGATCTCTACTTTGTTGGCTTTCCGATGCACGATAAAAGAGTATTTGTTCAGCGTGCTGGACAATCGCTCTGCTTTTTCCGTGATCAGCGGCTGGATGAGAATATCTTTCTTTACCATCTTTTAACTTTTCTTACGGCTACCCGAATGAGGATCAAGCCAGCGTTTCAACAATCTTTTGAATCGAACCTTCGGACAGTACCAGTGTATTCGCGTACATGATTTCGTAAGTGTTCACGTCCTGAGCACGCACCAACTTGGTATTGGGGATGTTGCGACTGGAGAGGTGTACATTTTCGTTTTGTTCTGCTACGACAACCAGTGATTTTTTGCCAACATTGAGCTTGCTCAACATGTCGACAAAAGTTTTGGTTTTTGGCGCTTCAAAGTTAAAGTCTTCAACGATCACGATGGAACCGGTCTTCGCTTTAGCGCAAAGAGCTGATTTACGTGCCAGACGTTTAACTTTTTTGTTCAATTTTTGCTCATAATCCCGTGGGCGTGGTCCGAAAACCCGGGCACCACCTGGGAACAATGGGCTATTGATGTCACCTTTACGAGAACCACCGGTTCCCTTCTGACGGTGCAACTTGCGTGTAGAACCACTGATTTCCCAGCGTTCTTTTGATTTGTGGGTACCTTGGCGCTGATTGGCCAGATATTGCTTTACCGCGAGGTAAAGTACGTGCTCATTCGGCTCGCCGCCGAAAACGTCATCTGGAAGGTCAACGGCTCTACCGGTCTTTTCGCCCTGAATATTGAAAATATCCAATTTCATGTTTCTTGAATTTAACTCGCCACGAGGCCGTTAACGATTACTTTTTCTCCAGAATAACGTAGGCACCTTTGTGTCCAGGAATTGCACCTTTTACCAAGATGAGATTCTGATCCGCAAATACCTTGAGTACTTTGAGGTTCTTCACCTTCACATTGTCACCCCCAGTACGACCGGGAAGACGTTTGCCTTTAAATACGCGGGAAGGATAAGAAGATGCACCCATAGAACCTGGGGCACGTAGCCGGTTGTGCTGACCGTGGGTCTGACCACCTACACCACCGAATCCATAACGTTTGACAACGCCCTGGAAACCTTTACCTTTGGTGACTCCTACAGCGTGAACCATGTCGCCTTCAGTGAAGACTTCGTCCACCTTGATGATCTCGCCAAGTGTTTTCTCTGGAGCAGAGAAATCGCGAAACTCAACCAACTTATGCTTTGGATCGGTATTTGCTTTTTCGAAATGGCCTTTGAGAGGCTTGGTTGTGTTGTTCGTTTTGGTATCCCCAAAAGCCAACTGAAGGGCAGTGTATCCGTCGGTTTGCTCGGTCTTCACTTGTGTCACTACACAAGGACCTGCTTCGATGACGGTGCACGCCACGCTTTTACCAGTGCTATCATACACACTGGTCATGCCAATTTTTTTACCAATCAGTCCGTTCATCACTTCTTGATTTTAACAATGAATTGCAATTAATTGATTTGCATGCCATAACGCATGTAAAAACTAACGCAATCAATTACGTCAACTTAACCTGAATGTCTACGCCACTAGGCAATTCCAACTTGGACAGCGCATCTACCGTTTTTTGAGTAGGCGTGTAAATTTCAATCAGACGTTTGTGGGTTCGCAATTGGAACTGCTCACGAGACTTCTTGTTGACGTGCGGAGAACGGAGCACGGTAAAAATTTTCTTCTCAGTGGGCAGCGGAATCGGGCCAGTAACAACGGCACCACTATTACGTACTGTTTTAACTATTTTCTCCGTCGACTTATCCACCAAATTGTGGTCATAAGAGCGGAGTTTGATTCTGATTTTCTGATTCATGCCTGAAAATCTGATTTGTGTATGTCAATGAATGAACTTCGGCTGCTTTTGCTGAAGCTTTTTTTTATCCCGAAGCCGGCCCACGAATAAATTCGTGGGCTGGATCAGGTGTGGCTCCCACGGTTAAAACCATGGGTTGCCTAGTTTATTTGTTGCCTTTGGCTTTTTCGATCACGTCTTTCGCAACGTTTGTAGGCGCTGCGGCGAAGTGTGAAAATTCCATCGTTGAGTTGGCACGACCAGAGGTGATGGTACGCAATTGGGTAACATAACCGAACATTTCGGACAGTGGCACCTCCGCTTGGATGGAGATGGCACCACCAGTACGTCCTTCTTGACCTTTCGGCAAACCACGACGACGGTTAAGGTCACCAATTACAGAACCAGTGTATTCATCTGGTGTAATAACTTCCAGTTTCATGATTGGCTCCAGCAACACAGGGTTACATTTTGGAGCGGCTTCACGGAAACCCTCTTTTGCGCACAATTCGAAGGCGACTGGCTTGGAGTCAACTGCGTGCATCGAACCATCGTATACGCGCACTCTCATGCTATCCATTGAGAACCCAGCCAAAATACCGTTGTCCATCATGGCTTTGAAACCATCCTGAATTGGTTTGGCGTAGTTTTTATCAATGGAACCGCCTACGATACCCCATACAAACTGCAGGCGAGTTTTGCCGTTCTTGAAGTCGTCGCTTTCCAGGAATTCTTCGTCAGCTGGGCCAAGTTCAAATTCCATATCTGCAAACAAACCAGAACCACCCGTTTGCTTTTTCAAGCGCTCACGGTGAGTAGTTTTGTTGGTCAGTGCTTCTTTGTAGTTCACCTGTGGAGCACCCTGGTTACACTCTACTTTGAACTCGCGACGCAGACGGTCAACGATGATCTCGAGGTGTAATTCCCCCATCCCGCTGATGACGGTCTGGTTGGTGTCTTCATCGTATTTTACGCGGAAGGTAGGGTCTTCTTCAGCCAATTTAGCCAAAGCCATACCTAGCTTATCGAGGTCTTTCTGAGTTTTAGGCTCTACCGCGATAGCGATAACCGGCTCAGGGAAAACCATAGATTCGAGAACGATTGGTTTGTCGAGATCACAAAGGGTATCACCCGTTTTGATGTCTTTGAAACCTACCGCTGCTGCAATATCACCTGCTTCAACCCGATCGATTGGGTTTTGCTTGTTGGCGTGCATTTGGTACAAACGAGAGATGCGCTCTTTGTTGTCTGAACGGGTGTTCAATACATAAGATCCTGCATCCAGTGCACCAGAATAGACGCGCATGAAAGCCAAACGACCTACGAATGGGTCAGTAGCGATTTTGAAGGCCAGTGCTGCAAAAGGCTCATTTACGTTGGGTAAACGAGTTTCTTCTTTCTCTGTTCTTGGGTTGATACCAGTTACGGCAGCAACGTCCAATGGAGAAGGCATGAAAGCACATACTGCATCCAAAACGGCCTGTACACCTTTGTTCTTGAAGGCAGAACCACACATCATTGGTACGAACTCAAGGTTACATACCGCTTTGCGAATGGCTGCGCGAACTTCGTCAGGTGAAATGCTATTTGGATCTTCGAAGTACTTTTCAAGCAACTTGTCGTCGTATTCAGCAACGGCTTCCAGCAGTTTTTCGCGGTATTCAGCGACAGTATCTACCAAATCCTCAGGCATTGGAATGACATCATAAGTCATACCTTGATCGGATTCATTCCAGGTAATGGCTTCACCCGTGATCAAGTCTACAACTCCTTTGAATCTTTCCTCAGCACCAATAGGTATTTGTAGTGGAACTGCTTTAGATCCCAACTTGGTTTCAACATCTTTAACCACGTTAAAGAAATCTGCACCAGAGCGGTCCATCTTGTTGACGAAGCCGATACGTGGAACCTTATAGTTGTCGGCCAAGCGCCAGTTTGTTTCAGATTGTGGCTCAACACCAGAAACTGCACAGAAAAGGAATACCAGACCGTCCAATACACGCAATGAGCGGTTTACCTCTACGGTAAAATCAACGTGACCAGGAGTGTCGATGATGTTGAAGGGGTACTCCTCACCTTTCCAGAACCACTTGGTTTTTGTAGCAGCAGAAGTAATGGTAATCCCACGCTCCTGTTCTTGCTCCATCCAGTCCATAGTGGCTGCGCCATCGTGTACTTCACCGATTTTGTGACTAACACCGGTGTAGTAAAGGATGCGCTCGGTCGTTGTCGTCTTACCCGCATCAATGTGGGCAGCGATACCGATGTTTCTGGTGTATTTAAGATCTGTTGCCATGACTTTACTCCAATGGAGTTTATGGTTAAAAGATGATAAAAGATTACGTTCGGAAGTGAGCAAACGCACGGTTGGCTTCTGCCATACGGTGGGTATCTTCTTTCTTCTTCACTGCGTTGCCTTCATTCTTGCTGGCTGCAATGATTTCAGAGGCTAATTTTTCAGCCATACCTTTACCGCTACGAGTGCGTGCGAAACGGATCAGCCATTTCATCCCGATAGAAACTTTGCGCTTAGGGCGAATTTCTGTTGGGATTTGGAAAGTAGCTCCACCGATCCGGCGGCTGCGTACTTCTACCATTGGCATCACATTATTGAGTGCTTTTTTCCAAGTATTGTGCTCGTCGGCCTTGAGGCGTTCGCGTACAATATCCAGCGCATCGTAAAAAATGGTGAGTGTGGTACTTTTTTTACCTTCCCACATCATATTGTTCACGAACTGCGTTACCATCGGATCATTATAGCGGGGATCCGGCGCAATTACCCTTACTTTTGGTTTTCTTTTTCTCATTACCTTGAATTAGAGGTTTCCAGTTGAAACATAATTACTTCTTCGGTGCTTTCGTACCGTATTTAGAACGACTTTTCTTGCGGTTATTCACACCCGCGGTGTCCAATGCGCCACGCACAATGGTATAACGCACACCCGGCAAGTCTTTTACACGACCACCGCGCACCAGCACGATAGAGTGTTCTTGCAGGTTGTGGCCTTCACCCGGGATGTAAGCAATCACCTCGATGCCATTCACCATACGTACCTTAGCCACCTTACGCAAAGCGGAGTTTGGTTTCTTCGGAGTCGTTGTGTACACACGCGTACAAACACCACGCTTTTGAGGGCATGCGTTCAAGGCGCGGGACTTACTCTTGACAACCACTTTTTCTCTGCCGTTGCGTACCAGTTGGTTAATAGTAGGCATATCCTGTTTTCGTTTAAAAAATACTTAGTGAACGTGTCCACGAATTCCTTCGTGGAGAATCAGTTACGCACTTTTGAAAGGAGGTAGATACACCCTTCCCTCAAAAGCGAGGGCAAATGTACGTTTATCTCAGGGAATTACCAAATGGTTTTTGAAAAATCTACAGAGATTATTTTTTAAATACCTTTACCCCATGAATCCACTCCCACAACTCGAATCCTACACCATCCGCACCTTCGAAATCGACTGCCACAAGCAGCTGACCATCCCCGCATTGGTGCGCTTGATGCAAGAAACAGCCATGCAACAGGTACTTGACCTGAAAATTTCAGTTTGGGATCTGGAGGAATACAAACTGGCCTGGGTACTCATCCGCAAACGCATCGAAGTGCAGCGCTTGCCGCTGCTGGGGGAAAAAATTTCCATCCACTCCTACCCTACTGGTGCCGACCGGGTATTTACCTACCGCGATTTCCGGGTGTACGACGAAACGGGGCAACAAATTGCAAGTGCCTGCACCACTTGGTTGCTGATGAATACCGAAACCCGGCAGATGAGTCGGATTCCAGCGGAGTTGTTGGCGCGTTTTTCGGGGTATTTTCCACCCAAAGAAAACTGTTTGCCCCATGCGCTGGATCAGTTACCCGTGATGGATCGGCCATTGCAGGATCACGCTTACCGCGTGGGTTGGTACGACCTCGATTTTATCAATCACCTGAATAATGTCAATTTTGTCAAGTGGATGCTGGAAGCGCTGCCCGATGAGACCCTGGGTTTACAAAAAGTCTACCGCATGGATTTGCTCTTTTTGGCCGAAGGGAATTTACACGACGAGATCGAAACAGAAATCCAACAATTGGATGAGTTCACTTATTTGCATCGCCTGGTGCGGTACGGAGATAAAAAGGTATTGGCTACGGGGCGTACGATTTGGGGCTAACATCAACCGCGCAGCTCTACCTCAAACAATTGGGTGGCCCAGTCATTAGATGCCAGGCTGCGGGATACCAAATCTCGCCCGCTTTGTTTTCCACCTAATTCACTTTGTTCGTATTGAAATTCTTCAAAAGCTTCAGTGCTGTACAACACCAAAAAACGTTCAATTGCACTGTCTTTTTCAAACAAGCCCAATTCCCGGCTGGTCTCATCCAGTTTGATCCATTCACTGCGGGCAGGCAAAATGCGCCGCATGTAATGGACTTCTATGCCATAATTGGGGCTCAGGTACAAGAGAGCTATGTGTAAGGGCTGATTAGAGGTATTTCTGGCGCGCAAATGGTACCATAAGGTGTCTGTTTCACCCTGGGGTGTTTTACCCAACAAAAAGCTGAGTCGAGGTACTTTGAATGGAATTGGAGCTGAATTGTCCTTGGGCTCTTGACAAAATTCGACTTCTACCTTGGAAGCGATGCTTGAATTGAGGTTAGCAAGTTCCCGAAGTTGCTCCCAACGGATGATTTGATTGAGGTTCTTGTTGAGGTTCCGCAGATCGGAATCCGGGCCGTACAAGTGCTGGGCATGGGCATGCATAAGGATATTGCCCAGCCCTTGTTCGAATCTGAGTTCGTACTTGGGAATAACAGCGGGGGCAGCCTCAATCCAGTACTTTAGGATGGAGTCAATTGCCCTAAAGTTTTGGATCGCCTGTATACCTTTGTCATCACCACTAATGGCGATGGGCATCGTGGTGGCAAAATCTACCGAGGCCCAGAAAAAATTGTGCTCGGGTAAGTCAAGGTCTAAAAGGCTGTAGGTAGCAAATACCTGTTTTACCCCCACCTCTTGATCAGCTTTGATGCTGGGTCTGGCGGAATTGAATAAACCTATACGTACCAATTTCAGCTTTTCGGGATCAGTTGGCATGCCGTGGATGGCCCCACAATTGACTTGCCAGGAACCATTTTTATACGTAGCCAGATTTCGCACATGATTGGGGCGCACTTTATCACTCAGTAAGATTTGCCGCCGCGATACTTGTACCGTTTCTAAAACGGGATTTTGTTTATCATTCAAGGCTTTAACCAAAAAATATACCCGCTGAAGCAATTCCTCATAGGTATAGTCCATCCCGGCATTTTCCCAAACATCCAATAGATGCTTGGTGAAAAGCCCCCGATTGTCTTTGGTTTCTCGGGCCAGTTCATCTTCCTTACATGCCGCCAACAACACATAAGGGCGCTGAGGAACGGCAATTTTTTCTCCTTTTTCTTTTTGCTGCAAAAAAATGTTCTCCCCCTCAGCGAGTAGGTAGGAATCCAGCGAACGCGGGCTGGTTTGTCCGGGTTGAAAACGGGTAGCGCCCAACTCGACACTTTGTTGGATTTTCCGAAAACTGGAAGCGGCATGGCAACTGTCAATGATCAGCGTCACTTGAGCATGTACGGGAATTTCCGCCAATAAAGCCCCACGCTCTTTATCCGCCAAATCCTGTTTCCCCCTAACCCGGCTGTCGTAACACACCATGGTCTCATCCTGCTTGCTGGGGTTGTTGTACGCAAATTCGGGTGCAGTGGGCCCATAAGAGCCATGGCCACTGAAGTAAAACAGTACTTGATCGCCTGCTTTGATTTGCGGCCCGGTCAGGTGTTCCCGAAAAGCTTTGATCACCCCTTCTCGGGTAGCCTGCTCATTGAGCACCGTGCGGATGTTTGGCTGGAGATTGGCATAGTGTTTTTCCAAAAAGGCCTGCATAGCCTTTACGTCGTTCACACAACCGGAGAGGTTGCGCACGCCAGAGCCGGGGGCGTATTCGTTGATGCCGATGAGGAGCGCGTGAAGCATTTCTATAATGATGAGTGATGAACGATAAGTGATGAATTTTGTATTTTCATTCCTTCCAAATATAAGCTGTAATTTAGAACAAAAGCCAATTCATCACTCATCACTCATAATTCATCATTAAATTACTCCTTTCTTCTCGTCCGAATCCGCTGTTGAATCCACTGCCCAACTTTCTTTCCCTGC
This sequence comes from Saprospiraceae bacterium, assembly GCA_027486765.1. Lineage (GTDB taxonomy): Bacteria > Bacteroidota > Bacteroidia > Chitinophagales > Saprospiraceae > Haliscomenobacter. Next base: position 10,268 of record JAIXOO010000109.1, on the reverse strand, counting down.
TCCGCACCCAAATCCAGCGCAGGCAAATAGTGAATCCCGCCGTACAAACGGCTGATGCTTGCCTCATCCGAAGCCTGGATGAAAGACTTGAAATTCCGCTCGGTCCGCCCGTATTCGACGTTGGTGGTATCGCGGAAAGCAAAATTGTCGCCGTAGAGGTAAGTCAAGCCCTCCGAAGAAGCCCGCGAAATCACACTATGTCCGCTGGTATGTTCCGGGAATGCCGGTGTTTGCAGGAATGGCCGCCAGTCTTGATTGATGTACTTGTTGATGTAAGTTTCAGGGCGTACCAAATTGTAGTGGTATTTGGCATGCCAACAACTGATGAATCCTTCCAACAGGCCAATGGCCGTATACAAATAAGCTTCCGAAGATTTGACGTAATCCGCTTTTTCCATGCGTGAAGCCAACATCGCAATGTTCATCCAGTGCCCACCTGGGGTCACTTTTTTATCTGCAAACATCACGTGACCAGCGTGGTGAGATACAAAAGGGTTGTCATCCCAGAAGTAGGCGATTTCCTCACGTTCTGCACGATCGGGCACTTCCAGCGCGTGAAGGACCTCTTCTACCGTTTTGTAAAACAGGCTGCCTTTACTGGTGTCAAACTTGGGTGGAGGTGGAGGCAAAAACTGTCCGGCTGAATCCAGGGTAAAAGGACGGATTTTGCTCCAGTGTGGCTCGGCAGCATCCTTGTAGTCGGGCGGAGTAGGTTGCCAACGCTCAGGGTCACTTTCGTCTACGGTAAACTTAGGGAAAGTCCGGGTTTCTTTGTAATTGTCCGTTTTGGTGTGCTCAATCACGGCCTGACCAACGGCAGTACCGTAGGCAACAGAGCGTTCGAAGACATCTCTGCGCATGCCCGATTTTTTCTTCCATTCCGCATAAAGCCCTTCCCGAAACTCATCCATGGTGTCTTCGGAAAAGGTCAAGGCTTTGCCCACCGTTAAGAAGGCATGTACGCCCGCCAAAGGAAAACAATACTCCTGCCCTGCTTCAGGCTGGGGGAGTTGAGTCAACCAACGGATTTGTCCAGCCAAAGACTGAGTGCTTGAATCGGCATGGCGCCCCGCTTCAAAACCTGCCAGGCTGGAATAAGCATAAATCCGACTAGCCACCGGCGGCGAAAAAATATCGTGAATGATGATTTCATTCAAAGCGTAAACCGAGCGGTGTAAGTACTCGGGGTTTTCGGCTTCGACCTGGTCGTAATCTTTTTGACAGGCCAACAGTCCTAGTGCAAGACTGCACAACAAAACGTAAGTATGTTTCATGTTTAAGTAAGTTTCTAAGTCCCAAGTTCTAGAATTAGGGTTCCAGGGTTCCAAGGTTCCAGGGTTCGGGCTGCCCTGAACCCTGGAACTTTGGAACCAGGAACCCTGGAACCTTAATTCATTTGACCACAAAAGTCTTTTTTTCCACCCCAACGCCCTTCAAAGTCAGTGACTTCCAGGCTTTGGGTAGTTTGGTTTTTAATTGCACAATGCCTTGATCAGTGATGTCCAGGCCACCTAAACCCGCCAGGACGGCTTGTAACATTCCCCCCGCACCAGTCGCAAAATAGGGATTGTTCCCGCCTGCCGTTTCTGCCAATACCCCGAAAGGAGGCACTTGGTTGGGTTGATAACTTTTTTTGAACATCTGATAGGCTTTTTCGGCATCACCCAAGCGACCATGTAAGGCTGCCAGTACCGATCCACCCATGGCGGGGCCGTCAGGTGCCATTCGCGGCTCATAATAGCTCAAATCCTTACGAATACTTGCCTCGTCCTTGACGATGTCGAGTGGAAAAGCCAGGAGGTTTACATCTGCCTGTTTGATCATCACTCCATCGTAAGTTGCATTTTCCTTGGTGGTACCATCGGGGAATTTCAGGATCGGAATGTTTTGCGCAACGTGTTCCCAATCTGGATCGGGTGTCAAACCCAATTCTTTCGCGGTTTGGGTCGCGATGCGCAAAGAGGTGATGGCCATCCCGTTCGTAAAGGCGTTATTGTCAATGTTCTCTTGCCATTCATTGGCACCGATGACGTTGTTGATGTCGTATTTGCCGGGGCCGTTGCGTTCCACCCGGCTAGCCCAAAATTCGGCAGCAGCCTTGATCACTGGCCAACCTCGCTCGCGCAGCCAAAGTTTGTCTTTGGTCACTTGATAATATTTCCAGTTGGCCCAGGCAATATCCCCCGTGATGTGGTGCTGAAATGGCCCCGTCAGTGCCCACACGGGCGTATCCTCCGAGCCATCCGCACTGGACTCCCAGGGGTACATGGCCCCTTTGTAACCATGTGAAAAAGCATTGCGTTTGGCGGCTTCCAGGCGTTCAAAGCGGTAATCGAGTAAAGAACGGGCGATGCTGGGTTGCAACATCAGCACGGGTGGGTACATCCACAATTCGGTGTCCCAAAATACGTGTCCATTGTAGCCCAAACCCGACAAGCCCATCGGCGAAAGGCTGTATGCAGTACCCTCACGAGCAAAAGAATACAGGTGATACACCGCAAAGCGCACTGCCCGTTGGGCCTCCAGGTCGCCTTCGATGATGATGTCGCTTTCCCAAAGTTTGGCCCATTCGGCCTCGTGGCGTTTCAGCAAGCGGGAAGTGCCTTCCAGTTTGGCAAAAATGGTGAGTCGTTCGGCTTCGTTTTGAGGATCTTGAAAATGGGCTGAAGAAACGGCTGAACCAACCAGGGCAAAACGATAGGTTTCACCCGCTTTGAGTTTTTTGGAAAACTTGGCCAGGTGCATGTTGTAGTCCCAATCCTCGTGGATGATCCGGGGCTCTTGTCCGTGGGCTTCTTCAAAAACAAAGCTGGTGGAAGCTGCCACCTTGAGTTTGCCACTCGGGCTATTCGCCACCGAAGTCAGCAAAGGAATGGTGACGTGAGGTCGGTCGATTTCGCTGTAGTAATTGCGCACATCACTGAGGTGATCGGGCGCTTCGATGACACTCATCGGGGTGATGGTGACGTCTTTTTTGGCCCGGAATTCCACGATGCTCATGGCGGTAAAAGGCAAGTGACGCAAGGACATCAAGGTGTGTTTGACGCTTAGCTTGTCGCCCACTTCAAACGTAGTGCTCAACTCCGCCTTCTGCATGTCCAGCGTTTGTTGGTAGTTGCTGATGTCGGCCCGGCCCATCCGACGACCATCCACATCGAGGTTCATGTTGATGTGGTTGAAAGTTTTGAGGATGTTGGATACCCGGCCCCGTTGGTAGTAATCGTAGACGCCATTGAGCACCACATCTTTGACGCGCATGGGCTCAGGAGAAGAGACCAAGCCAACCATTCCGTTGGCAACAGTCACCCCAAAATATTTGCTTGGATCAATGTCCCTGGCTTGTACATGCCAGGGCGAATCGGCCAGGTTTTGCGCTTTGGTCAAATGACCTAGTGCAGTGCAGAATAAAAAAAGTGCTAATCGTTTCATCATTTTATATTATTTCGCCCAGAAAAAATTAGTTGGGCTAATATTCGGGAATCAGCAAATCTAAAATAAATCATTCAGCTACTGAGGGTAATTTTTATCACCAATAAAAGAAATGAAACTTGGGTTTGCCAATCGAACTCATTTCTAAAGTTGGAGCGGGTATTTTGATAAAAGATAAGCCTTGAAAAACCGTTCGCAATAGCGGGCTACGGGTCCGAATTCGCCGCAAATCGACATCCAGGGAGAGGTAATATTCCTTTTCTCGGGGGATATTGGTCAGACCGTAACTGTCATTGGCATTGGTATACACGTTACCATACGCGCCGTACACCCCATCCGCACCAAAGCCCACTGCCAAATTGAGCCAACGGGGGAAGCGGCTGTTTTCAGGAAGTTTTAAAAAAGAGGAAGGATTGATCGAAGCCCAGACGGTCATGCCGTTGTAGTCTTTGATAAATGCCTCCAGGTAATTGTCACCATAAAGGCCATGGGCAATTTGACGTACCGTTAAGGGAGGACCGCCATTTCTACCTGGAATCAGGGTACTGGGGTAGTTGGGCCGGGTATTCGACACCTTGAGCATCATGCGTTGTTCTTTCCACAAAAACTCCTGGGTTGCAAAAGCTGTGACGCCAATGGTATTGGCCAAAAAATCCATTTTAGAAAAACCCCAACCTGCCGAAAAACCATCCATTACTTCTACTGTACCTTGCAATATAGTCCCTACACCAGCTCCGATCCATACCGCGGGTTTGTGCTTCACCCCCGCCCAACGCATGCCTTGAAAGGCCAGGTAACTTTCCACGTAGGCGGTAACAACATGCCCGGCTTTGTCCACTTTTTCCCATTCGTCATTGTTGCCAAATTTGTCATTAAAAAAATGGAAAGGCCCCAGTTCGTAATCCCGGTACCAAATGGAATAAAGTCCTACCGCTGTCACACCATAAGTTGCGGCCCCACCAATGCCCAACAATCGGGCTCGTTTGGCATTGAATGTATCGGCGGGTTCCAACCATTGCCAGGCCTTTTTTTCCTGCGAAAACCCATTGGTAATGGCCAGACAAAAAAATAGCATCAGGGTAATTCTCATGATTGTAATTTTTTGAATGATTTGCTGACTATTTTTGGTACAAAAGTTCGTTTAGCAACGTTTGCAAAATAAACGTCTTTTCAAAACTCATCAATACTCAACACAGCATGAAAAAACTGATCCTGTCGCTCTGTCTTTTAGCTGGTATGAGCGTGCTCAATGCTCAATCACCCTCGTATCTGGATGTAAAAGTAAGTGAATCCCTGGAACGCCAGCCTACTTCCATGGAATACCACCTGCGGGTAAATCCCGAACTGAATGAAGAATACGACCTCGATCGCGATTTTGAAGCCCAACGCAAAGTCATGCGTTCACGTGTCAAGGAACAAGAAACGCAACTCAAGCAATTTTTGGAAACCAATAAAGTGAAGTACAGCGAAAATCGGGACGAGAACTACGCCATCTCTAAAGAAGAAATGCCCTTTACCATTTTTAAAATCAAGGTCGTTGACAAAACTGAGCTCGACAAACTGCTCATCTTGCTGCGGCAATTGACTTACGTGGAGGGCAATATTGGGGATAAAGTATTCCCTCCTGCTCAAAATGATGAAGTCCAATTGTTTGAAAAATTATTCAACAAAGCGCGTGGCAAAGCAGAAAAAATGGCGGGCATCATGAATTGCTCCCTGGGAAAGGTTTTGGAAGTCGAAGAGCTGGACCAAAAAGACCTGGACTATTACGGCATGGTCGAAGAAGGCAGTTACGAACACGTTTATGGTCTTCAACGTGGTAGCCCACTGAGTTCTACAACGGTGTTATCGATGCGCTTTCGCTTTGAGATCATCAAAAAGTAGCAACCAATTTTTAGAATTTCATACCAGCTTTTGGCCATTTGGTCACCAAAAAATGGCGTTTCATCTAGCAAGACCAATTTTAACACTTTTTCGAGCAACTCTTTCCCCTCCTCACTCGTCTTTGCTGATAAGAAGTTTACCCGACATGGCAACGCCAATTCACCCTTGGCGTTGCCCTTTTTAACATTTAAACCTGTTATTATGAAGCGTCTATTATTGTCCTTAGCGCTAGCTATGCCTATGCTGCAACTGCTTGCTACTCTGCCGATTGAGAATGTGCTGTTGAGCACCCGAGTAGATGAACGCGCCCTTGTTGTTCAACTGGCCAATTTGCAAAAGGAAAAAACGGTACTCACGCTGGAAAGCCTCGACAGCCGTGAAACCTTCCACGAACAAGTGATCAATGACCACAATGGCTACAGCGCTCGCCTGAACCTGAATGAACTGCCCAAAGGCCGTTACATCCTGCGCGTGAAGCAAGGCAATGGCAGCCTACGCCAGGTGCTGGTCCTTGACCAAAATTCAATTTTGTGCTCTAAAATTGCGGCGGAATGATGAATTGGGCTTTAGCGCAGCAAGTTGTCTGTCGCCGGAGAACGGTTTATCATCTTCATAAAGCCATCAGACATTCTTGAATTATTAAGTATTCCATGTTGCTCATTTGAGTTTTGTTATTTTTGGTTTTTGGGAGCGGTTAGTTTGTGTGCGATAAACTAGCCGCTTTTTTCTTTTTATCCAATAAAAAACCAAACCAAATTATGAGCAAAAAATGGATACTTATCCTGGGTTTGCTGTATTCATGCCTGGGCTTTGCGCAGGACAAACAACCCTTGTCGTATTATCTTCCACAGATCACTTACGACCCAAAAATCCCTACCCCTGAAGCTTACCTGGGGTATCAGATTGGAGAATGGCACATCAGCCACGATCAACAATTGGCCTACATGCGCAAGTTGGCCGAACTGTCGCCTCGCTTCAAACTCACCGAATACGCCCGCACTTACGAGGGTCGCCCTTTGGTGTACATCGCGATCACTTCTGAGCGCAATCACCAAAATCTGGCGGAATTAAAAGCCAAACACCTACAAGTCACCAATCCGGCTGAAGCTGATCGGGTTGACTTAAAAACTACGCCGCTGGTCGTTTACCAGGGTTTTTCCATTCACGGCAATGAGTCTAGTGGGGGCAATGCCGCGCCGCTGGTCGCCTATTACCTGGCGGCAGGTCAAGGCCCGGAAATAGAAAAATTGCTCAACGATGTGATCATCATTTTTGATCCTTGTTTTAACCCTGATGGCTTCCACCGCTTTTCGACTTGGGCCAATCAACACCGCAACCGCCACCTCACCGCCGACCCTCAGGACCGGGAATACAGCGAGGTGTGGCCCGGTGGTCGTTTCAACCACTATTGGTTCGACCTCAACCGTGACTGGCTATCGGGGGCCCATCCTGAATCAAGAGGGCGAGCTAAGATTTTCCACGAATGGAAACCAAACATCCTGACCGATCACCACGAAATGGGTTCCAACTCCTCTTTCTTTTTTATGCCAGGAGTACCTTCACGGGTCAACCCCATTACGCCCAAACAAAACCAGGAGTTGACCATCAAAATTGGTCAATACCATACCAAATACCTGGATGAGATTGGGTCTTTGTATTTTTCGCAGGAAGGATACGATGACTTTTATTACGGTAAAGGTTCCACTTTCCCCGATGTGCAAGGTTGTATCGGGATTCTGTTTGAACAAGCCAGTTCACGTGGCCATGTCCAAGAAACTACCAATGGTCTGCTCACTTTTCCGTTCACCATTCGCAATCAGGTGCGTACTGCCTTGTCTACTCAAAAAGCGGCGGTAGAACTCAAGCAGGAGTTGTTGGAGCACCAAAAAAACTTCTTCCAATCGGCCATACAGGAGGCGCGCAACGATAGCCGCATGGGCTATGTATTCGGCGATCCATATGATCAAGCGCGTACCGACCGCTTGGTAGAAGTTTTGCGCCGTCAAGAAATTGAAGTGTACAACCTGGGCAGCAAAATCAGTGTGGAGGGCAAAAACTTTGAGCCCAATCAAGCTTTTGTGGTGCCCATGGAACAAAAACAATACCGCCTGGTGCGGGGCATTTTTGAAACCACCACTAGCTTTGAAGACAGTATTTTTTATGACATCTCCAGTTGGGCGCTGCCCTTGGCCTTCAATCTCCCTTACGCGGCACTGGCTAAAAAAGGCACCGCAGCCAATGTCATGGGGACAAAAATAACGGGCTCCAAGCCCGAGCGTACGCCCATAGCCCCGCCTGCACAAAGCAACTATGCTTATATGCTGGAATGGGAGGATTATTATGCGCCACGGGCTTTGCAGTTTTTGCAAAGCAAAGGTTTGCGTACCAAAGTTGGCATGCAACCCATCACCTTGCAGAGTAAAAAGTACGATATGGGCACCGTGATGATTCCCGTGCAAAATCAAAGCGCCAGCCCAGCAGAAATTCACCAGTGGGTGTCCGAGATTGTCAAAGAACTGAATGTTCGCATTGACGCGGTAGGCACAGGTTTCACAACCGATGGCATCGATTTGGGGAGCAACAATTTCCTCACCCTGCGCCAACCCAAGGTCATGATTGTGGTGGGTGAAGGCATGGGTCCCAATACCGCTGGGGAAGCCTGGCATTTGTTGGATACCCGTTTCGATATGGCCGTATCCAAAGTGGAAGCCGACGACATTGCCCGCTCCAACCTCAGCCGTTACAACGTGATCGTGCTGGGGGATGGCACTTTCCAAACGATTAGCCCAATTGGGGTGAGCAAATTGAAAGAATGGGTCAGTGCAGGTGGCACCATTATCGGCATCCAACGCGCGGTGACCTGGTTGAAAGGCCAAGGCATCGGGTTTGCCACCATGAAAGAATACAAAAATGCGGATGGGCCAAGTGGTCGCCGCCCTTATGGTGAAATCGCCGATGACCTGGGTGCGCAAGAAATTCCCGGGACTATTTTTGAGGCGGAACTGGATCTGAGTCACCCCTTGGCTTTTGGTCTAAAACGCAGCAAAATGCCGGTATTCCGCGATGGCGAGGTGTTTATGGAAAAATCTAAAAATCCTTACGCTTCTCCGCTAGTGTACACGGCTAATCCACTGATGGCTGGTTACCTGAACCGCAAGTATACCGATATTGTAAAAGGTACTGCCGGGATCGTGGTGAGTGGTGCTGGCGCTGGTCGGGTGATTTACATGGCCGACAATCCGAATTTCCGGGCGCATTGGTACGGGACGAATCGTCTGTTCCTGAATGCGTTGTTTTTTGGGAATTTGGTGAATGGGGCTGGATTGGAGTCGGAGCGGCGGGAGTAACTAAGGTGGCCCTTTGGTGTCTTGGGATTCTTAGGTGGTGAGCATATTTTTCTTTTTCACCACCTAAGAATCCTAAGACACCAAAGGGCCACCTTAGCGTTTTTTCCCCAACAATTCACTACCTTTCGCTCAACAGTCCCAACCATGAAAAGATTAGGCTTCCTAACCCTTCTAATGCTGTGTTGTAGCGTTTTTGCGTACGGCAAAATCCGCCTTGAGGTGAGGGTTAGCACTCCCCTGCCCTTGCCAGAGTCAGGTTTGTATTTGGCGGCAAGTTTTAACAACTGGAATCCGGGCGATCCTGCCTTTAAACTCACCCGACAAAAGTCGGATTTGTATTACATCGAACTAGATCAAGAACTGCTGCATTTCGAGTACAAACTCACTCAAGGCAGTTGGGCTTACGTGGAAAGTGATTCCACGGGTACTTTTATCCCCAGTCGCAAATACGATTTTTCGCCACAGCAAAAGCTGGTCCAAATTGAAATTGTGGGATGGGAAAAACGGGCCTTTTACCAAATGGTCATCAAACAAATCCCCTCCAATACGCCCCATGATGCCACCATCTACCTCGCTGGAAATTTCAACAACTGGAACTCCCGCGACGAAGCGCATCGCCTGTACCGCCAGGCCAATGGCACTTACCGGGTCAATTTTTCCACAGAACTTGAGCGCATCGAATTCAAGTTTACGCGCGGCACCTGGGCTTCGGTAGAAGGGCAAGAAAATGGGCGCATGCGGCCCAATCGGGTTTTGTTCCGCAGTCAGATCAAAGCCAATCAGCCCCTGGAGTTTGAAATTGCCACCTGGGAGGACTTATCGGGTTCGGGCAATTTGTTGGCTTTTGCCTGGTACGACATCATTATTTTGTTTGCTGCACTACAGGGCTTTTTGCTGGTTTTGGCCATCCCCACCATTCAGGATTTCAACCGCAAAGCCAATCGCTGGTTGGTCTTTTTGCTGTTTTTTGTTTCTTCCATCCTCTTGATCCGTACGCTGGGTAATCAGCGGGACATTGCGCAAATTTTCCCTTTTTTGCAGTTTGTGCCCGACTTTTTGTTGTTGGCGTATCCTCCGGCTTTTTATTTGTATGTGCGGCGGCTATTGTTCCAAAGTGACCAGTTTTCAGCCCGGGTATTGCTGCATTTTATTCCTAGTGCGCTCCAAATTTTTGCCTACACGCCTTTCTTTTTAGCGGAAGTAGCCGCGCTCAAAGTGGATGTGGTAAGCCACGATGCCCAGGGCTGGTGGGCCGTGAACGCAGTAGCGGTTTTCGGCTGGTTCTCCAACGTGTTTTACACCTACTTGAGTTTGCATGCCATTCAAGGGTACCGCAAACAATCCCAACGCAGTTATTCTTTTGAGGAAAACCTGCATTTTTTGCTGACTGTATTGATCATCATGGGCGTCTGTTTATTACTTTGGGCTTTCACCTTGGTGGTCGCCGGGATTGGTTTCCTCAATCACAGCGAGATTTGGCTGTTTACGGAAAAAAGTGCCGACATGATCTGGCTGATTTTTTCCATCATTCCCCACCTTTTGGGTTATTTCGCCATTCACCAGCCAGAAATTTTCAAGGTGGCACAGCCCGTTTCGCTGTTCAATACC
>JAIXOO010000449.1 GCA_027486765.1 Saprospiraceae bacterium | reverse complement strand
GATTTGTTGGTTTGGGCCAGGCTCAGGATGCTGAATAAGAGCAGCGTGCCCAGGGAGAGAATGGATTTTTTCATTTGGTTCGGCTTGTATTGGTTTCTGGGGATTAAAATAGGGAAAAATAGGGAGGGTTGTTTCTCAAGGGTTGCTTTTTTCCAGCAAAAAAGGTGGTCACAAGGAATCTTGAAGTGCTTAAAACGCTACCAAAGCGACATTTTTATTAGCGCAAAGGGGAAAAAAGAGGACTCAGAGGACACAGAGTAAGACGTTGACAGAGTTTTAAGCCAAAAATGAGGGTGATATTGGGTGCGTAGCTTTGTCAACGTCTCGCCTTTGTGTCCTTTGTGCTGCCTTGGTGTCCTTTGTGATAAAAGGTGTCGCTTTGGTTATTCTTTGAAAAATTCGGGATCGTTCACTTTGATCATTTCAGGTTATGACTAAGCAATTTATTCACTGTAACCTTTTCCCTTCCCCGTATTCTTCCCTTAAACAAAAAACCACCCAATCATGAACCAATTCCTGATCGCCACCCTAGCCTTCCTCTTCTTACACAGCATTCATTTTCCCAAGCCAGCTGAAAAACCCGAAATCGCCATCAGTACCGCAGGTAATCCGCGCATCCTGGCTGGCATCGAAAACCCGATTGTCATTGTGGTTCAGCAGGCAAAACCAGTCTATCGGAATCAAATCAGTCTTCGGTTTGAACATCCAAATCCAGACTCCAGTTCCCGTGCTGTTTTAACTGGCGATAAAGGTCATTTTAGGCTATGGGTCGACACAACGGGGATACTTATTTTAAGCATCAAAACAGCGCAAGGGGTCGTTGAAAAAAAACTGCGTTGTGTTGCATTGGATGCTGTAACGAGGCTTGGAGGGTTGAACAAAAGTGGCAAAATGAGCAACGGGGTGTTCAAAGCCCAAGGAGGAATAATCGCTTCGATTGAATGTTGTGACATTGATGCCCGCTGTGATGTCATCGACTACGAAATCCTGAAATTCAATGCCCGGAGCATGGTTTTTCGAGGTAGCAATACCGGAGGAGCCTTTGATGCGACCATCCGCCCCATCATCAACCGTGCACTACCCGGCGACATTTATTGGTTTCGCAATATCCGTTATCGTTGTCCGGGAAGTGCTCAGCCTGGTTTTGCACAGGATATCGCTATCGAGATTGAATGATGGGTGTGAATATCAAAATTGGGGCAACGCAAAACCGACGGATGTTTTTGGATTGTAGAGACGCACGGCCGTGCGTCTCTACGGCGCGTTGCCTCAATTTTGTCAAACACTCAAATCAATTTACTATTTTGCACTCCCAATAATCACCCACTGCCAAAACCATTTCCATGTACACCGGAAAAGATTTCACCTTCAAGTTGCTCTGGCATTTCGCCCGTAAAAATCTATTCAGAACCATGATTGTCAGCACCATAGCGGTGATCTTGTACCAGGTTTTGGGTTTTACTTTTGTAGCCATTCCTTTTCTACCCGTTGGTACGATCGGTACAGCCGTAGCGTTTTACGTTGGTTTCAAAAACAACCAGGCTTATGACCGTTTGTGGGAGGCCCGCAAACTCTGGGGCGGATTCACCAATACCAGCCGCAATTTTTCAGCACAGTTGATTGCTTTGGTTGAGGATAAAACGGTGGTCAAAGAGCTACTGTACCGCCACATCGCCTACCTGAATGTACTGCGGCTCCAACTGCGCAAAACCATTCCCTGGGCCACCAGTAAGGAGAATTTGCACCAAACTTTCCGAGGGGAACGTGCTGAATTGGAAGAGTTTGACCAAGGTTTAAAAAAGATCCTGGAGGAGAACAACAAAGGAGAGTATTATGAAACTTTGCGGGTCAAAAACAACGTGGCATCGGGCATTCTCAAGTTACAAATCATGGATTTAACCCGCCTCAAACGCGAGAAAAAAATTGACGAATACGAGCACAGTGATCTGGTGCGGCACATCAACGAATTTTTCAATTTACAAGGGGGCTGCGAGCGACTCAAAAGCACACCCTTGTTTCGGCAATACAGCATTTTTAGTCGGGTCTTCGTCGTCTTGTTCATCTACCTCTTGCCCTTTGGTTTGTTGAAGGATTTGAACAATTTGGCCGATTGGGGAGTCTGGCTGACCATTCCTTTTTCGATGCTGATTTCCTGGGTGTTTTTTACGATGGAACAAATTGGGGAGTTCTCTGAAAATCCATTTGACAATTCGGTCAATGACACGCCCATTGCCGCGATTTGCCGCAACATCGAAATCGACATCAAGGAGTTTTTGGGCGAAGCCCTGCCAAGCAAAATGAATCCGGTGGATGATGTCCTGTTGTAGCCTTGTTAATCCGCTGCGTTTTCATCCTCATCCACTTGTAAGATGTGGAGCACCCGGTGGATAATTGGGGCAAAAAATACGGCCGTAGTGCTCAAAAAAACCACGCCACTGTACAGCGCATAAAAAGACGAAAAGAGTTTGGCCGCCACAGATTGCATGGGCATTTCGGCCACCGGACCCATCCCGGTTAAAATCATTGAGGACATGTAAAAACTATCGAGCCAACTGATGTGCCCTACGGCATGGTACCCCACCATACCAATGGCCAGTGATACCACGATAAGCAGGCCACAAAAGAACCCGTAGCGCCCAACGCGAACTAAAAAATGAGAAAAAGATGCGAGTTTTTGAGTGCGGTGTTCGAGTTTCATGTGGTTTGGATTTGTTGTTTCATGCAATGCGCTCGTCTGGAACATGAATCTTCCCAAATTTTTCAGAAAACACAAAGCGACATTTTGTTAGCACAAAGAACTCAAAGGCAGCACAAAGGACACAAAGGTGAGACGTTGACGATGCTTTACATCCAAAATAAGATAAATTTAAGGCGTATTGCTTTGTCAAAATCGCGTCTTTGTGTCCTTTGTGCTGCCATTGTGTCCTTTGTGCTCATTTTTTCATTGTGGTACTTGTAAATTCGGGATGACGACTCAGGTTTTGTATTTCAGAAGAGGAAGTCATCCATCCTACTTTTTCAGGTATTGATCAAACCAGCCAATGTAGCGTTCAAAACGATCCTTTTGAAAATTGGGCACCGTAATGCCATGGAACTGTCCAGGATAAATGATCAACTGGGTCGGTATTCCCAAACTGCGCAACCCCTGGTACATCTGCTCGCTGCCCACGGAAGGCACATTGAAGTCTTTTTCGCCCACCAAAAACAAAGTTGGTGTTTTGATTTTATCCATTTGTAGAAAAGGATAAGAGAGCTTCATGTATTTGTCTACGTTTTTCCAGGGCGGCCCCAACTCGTTTTCGTATTGCAAAATGTATTGATCTACACCGTATAAAGCCATCACTTGAGCGGAACTCGCACCGCTGACTGCTGCTTTGAACCGCGTATCCGAAGCGATGGCATAGTTGGTCAAAATCCCGCCGTAGCTCCAACCACCGATGCCCAGTTTATTGGGGTCAGCAATGCCCGTTTGTACGAGATAATCGGCAACTCCATGAAGATCCATCACTTCTTTATTGCCCCAATCTGCGGAAATAGCACTGCAAAAAGCCAGCCCACGTCCATTGCTTCCCCGGTAATTGATGGCGGCAACAGCATAGCCTGCCTGCGCCAAAATTTGCCTGCTCAGGTCAAATCCCCATTCGTCCTGAGCGGTGGGGCCACCGTGGATAAACAGGATGGTCGGCAATTTTTGATTGGCTACCGCTTTGGATGGTTTAAACAACAAACCCGATACTTTGGTGCCATCCTTACTGGTTGAAACGAAGCCCTCCACACTGGCCAGATCCAGGGGGGCCAAAAATTCTTCGTGGTGTTTGGTCAATCGGCGGGGTGTCCCGTTCTCCAAGGCAAACAATTCGGCAGGCAAACGGGGTTCGCTGAGCAGCGTAAGCCAGGCACCGTTGGGATGACTTTCTAGT
>JAIXOO010000414.1 GCA_027486765.1 Saprospiraceae bacterium | reverse complement strand
TCCAACTGCACCCCCAGCACCGGCACTACCCCGCTACCATCGTACACCACATACGTCGCATTCCGCACCCCATCGTACCCCACCCGGCTTGGATTGATCCGGTTCAGCCCATTTTGCACATCCAGGCTCACATTCCCAGCCAGTTTTGACTTATTGAAGCGGTAGGCGATGCGGGCATCCAGGCGTTGGTAGCTCGGTACCTGCTTGGCAAAATCCGCGCCCGCCAAGGCTACGTAACGCCCATTGGCAGCCGACTTTACGGGGTCATGTGGTGTGTACCGAAAGCCTCCGTTTAACAAAAAACGACCCCCAATTTGCAGGATATTGCCCTTGCCCACCGGGAATTCCTTGCCCAGGCTTAGGCTCGTAGAAAAAACGGTATTGAAGCGGGTATTGTACTTGCGCCCGTCCAGGGTTTGGAAAGTGCCCTTCATCAGCGAGCCATTGAGCAGGAAGTAGTAGGAATTGGAGAAGAGTTTTTCCACTGCCGCGTCGATGCCGATGTTGGTGCCTTTGCCCTGACTTACCACATCCTGTTGGGGGAAGGCATCGCTTTCGTTCAGCATCCAGTAGGTTTCGCTCGTTTGGGGTCGGATGGGCACATTGTACAAGCGTTGCCAGTAGGCCTCCAGGATGATGCGCATTTTTTGTTGGTTGTAGAGATGGTAGGCCAGGATGGTATGCTGGGCTTTGAGCAGTTTAAGGTCTTTGTTGAGGTAATTGCCGAGGCTGTCGCTGAAGTAGTAAGCCATCAGGGGCAGGGCGCGGGAGTACCAGCCTTGCGAGAGGCTGAGGCGCTGGTTGCTGCTGGGTTTGTACTCCAGGGCGATGCGGGGCTCCAGGGAACTGGTGTTGTTGGCAAAAAGGTGCAGGAAGTGGTAGCCGCCATTCAGGGCCAGTTTGTCGGAGATTTTATACTGGAGCTGGCCGTAGTGCTGGAATTGCTGGGTATTGCCGCTGCCTTGTACGGAGGTGTTGAATTCGCTTTGGTTGATGTTGGAGGTGTTGGTACGAGCACGGGTCGATTTAAAAAAGTCGAACCAGATTTGGTTGAAGATGAGTCCGGTTTTGTAAACGGTGCGGGCGTTCAGCTTGCGGTTGTAGGTCAGCGAACTCACCAGACGGGTATCCAGGTACTTTTGGGTATCGTAGCGGTAGCGCTCGTTTTCGCGATTGAGGGTATCGTTCTGGCGTTCGATTCGGCTACCGACGAGGGCCACTACGGTTTTGAAGAATGACTTGTCGTCGGGCAGATAAGTCCAGGTCCAGCCCAAGGTGCCCATATTGGCGGGGCGAACGCGGTCTTCCCAATGATTGGAAATACCGACTACCCGTTCTGCCGGGTTTTCGACGGGGATGTAATGCTCTTCACTCAAGCCACCGATGCCAAAAAAAGTATGGACACTTTTGCTGTTTTTGGATTTAAAAACCAGGTTGAAAGACAGGTCTTGAAAATTATTGGTCACCCTTTCGCCCACCAGATAAATCCCCATACTGCTCAACAAACCGAGGGTGGAGTAGCGGTAATTGACCAGATAGGAGGAGCGGCCTTTTTGAATGGGGCCTTCTTTGGACAAATCGATGCCCAACAAACTCAAACGAAAACGATTAGAGGACTTATAGAAGTTGCCCTGCCGAAAATGGATGTCAAACACCCCAGAAAAGGCATTGCCGTACTCCGCCGCAAATCCACCTGTGGAAAAATCGGAACGCGCCAGCAATTGCGCAGAGAATACCGTGATCCCACCGCCCGAAGAGCCAATCACCGCAAAATGGTTGGGATTAGGGATGTCAATGCCCTCCAGTCGCCAGAGGATGCCCGCCGGGGAGTTGCCGCGCACGACGATTTGGTTTTCGGTATCGTTTTCGCCGCGTTGTACGCCCGGGTAGGAGAGGGCGACTCGCCCGGGATCGTTGGCACCAGCGGGGACCCGTTCGGTTTCTTCGGCGGTGAAGGAGCGGGTGCTCACGGTCGAGGAGGCGTTCACGGCTTCAAAAGCGTTTTTGGAGGCATTGACCACCACTTGATCAAGGGCGATTTGGCCTTCGTTGAGTTCAAATTCGAGGTAGCTTTCTTTGGTGGATTGCAGGATGATGTCTTCCTGTGTGAGTGGTTCGTAGCCGAGGTATTGCACGCGCAGGTTGACGCGGCCTACGGGGACTTTTTCCAGGATGAATGCGCCATCATTATCGGTGATAGAAACTTGTTTGGTGCTCAACACTTCCACACTGGCCCCAATGAGGAGTTGTTTGCTGGTTTTGTCCCGTACGATGCCACGGATGGTTTGGGTGGGATTTTGGGCAAAACCAATAAAGGCGTTTAAAAAAAGGTACAGGTATAACAGGTGTTTCATGGTGTTGGCAGCGTTTTGATTGCTCAACACAATATGAATACTTTTTACTAAATGACCATACTTTCCTAGGGTGATTCTTTAGTTTCTTAGGTTTCTTAGGTGGTGAAAAAGAAAAAACCTGCGAAGCAGGACATAATTTCACCACCTAAGAAACCACAGGCACCATAGAATCACCACAGTATAGATTTTTACACCATTTCAACTATTTTTGCCAAAATTACACCCCAAACGTAACCTCCCTACCCCTTTTTCGTTACTAACAGCAAAAGTGATACCTATGAAATCCCTTGAACGACTTGGACTGCTTATTTTTTTGGCCACTACACTGGCCTGTCAAACCCAACGCAAAATAGAACCACCTATGGAGCTGTATGCATCTGAGCCGGAGGAAAAACGCTCGGTTTTGCACATTCCCATCGAATTGAAAATTGCTGATCTTGAACGCACCCTCAATGAAGAATTGCAAGGGGTTCTTTTCAACGACAATAGCTTTGACGATGGCGACAACATGAGACTTAAAGCCACCAAACTCGGCAATATTGGCTTCAAAGCCGACAATAAATCCATTTCCTTTTCGCTGCCCCTTGCCTTGGACATCCAGTACAATGCGGGCTTGTTGGGGATGTTGAATGCCCTGGGCGACATTTCACTCGACCTCAAAACGGAGTACAATATCCAACCCGATTGGTCGATCGTGACCAAAACGGAAATCTCTGGCTACAAGTGGCTCAAACGGCCAACCCTACAAATGGGTAGCATCAATGTACCCATCGGCTCCCTGGTGGATCTGGTGCTGAACAAAACCCGTAAATCCATTGGTCGTGAAATTGACGACGTGGTTAAGGATTACCTGGGCCTTAGCCGGGTGATTCAGGACACCTGGGACATGTTCTACCAACCCCTGCTCGTGTCACCGGAATACAGCGCCTGGTTACAGGTCAACCCCACGAGTATCGGTATGACCCCCGTTGGTATTGTCAATAATGCCTTGAGCACCACCATTGTCATCGAAGCCAGACCACTGGTGAGTGTGGGCCCACGCCCCGAGGACAAGGAGGCGGAAAAATTGCCACCCCTGACCATGTACACTGCCCTGGCCCCTGGCATCGAAATGTACCTCAACACCAATGTGGCCTGGGAAGAAGCCGAACGCATCGCAAAAGAACAGGTGCTGGGCGAAACCTACTCTTCCGGCAAACGTAAAGTGACGGTACAAGACCTTAAATTTTACGGCAGTAAAGACAACAAAGTGGTAGTCAGCACCCGTCTCACGGGCAGCTACAACGGCAATATTTATCTCACGGGTACGCCTGAACTGGATCAAAACAGCAACAAAATTAAGATCAAAGACCTCGATTTTACCCTCGAAACCCGCAATGTACTCATGAAAGGAGGCGCATGGCTACTACGCACCACGGTCAAAAACCGCATTCAGGACAACATGAATTTTCTGCTTAAATACAACCTGGAGGAAATGAAAAACATGCTCCAGGCCGAGCTCAACAACTACCGCATTGGCTCGGGCCTGCGCATCGCTGGCAACGTACACCGCCTCGAAATTGGCCAACTCCGCCTTAGTTCCACTGGTTTCAACATTGGTTTGGATATTGCGGGGGATATGAAGGTGACGGTGGACCAAAAGAATAAGTGATGAATGATAAGTGATGATTGATGAATTGGTGCAGCCGTTGAACTACAAGCGCGTTTCTTGTTAAAATAGCAGGTCAATTCATCACTCATCATTTATCATTCATCATTTATTTATTCTCCAAAAAGTGTAACCTTTTCCCCTCCCTGCATTATATAGGAAAATAATTACTCTGAAAACAAGTCCAGATGTTCGCAAATTTGCAAATAAGTCGTACCCTTGCAAAAAATGAATGGATGGATCGGTCTGCTAAGACTGTTTCGGAGTCTGCATTGCACCAAGAGTGGGAGGAAATTCGCGCAGCCCAGGGCAACCCGGCACTGTTCCGTCCGTTGTATGAACGTTACTATGAGTCTGTATTTCGACTGATTCATCGGCGCACGTCCGATATGGAACTCTCCGGCGACCTTTGCTCGCAAGTTTTTCTCAAAGCGCTCCAAAAGATTAACACTTACACCTTTCAGGGGGTCCCGTTTTTGGCATGGCTTAGCCGCATTGCCATAAACGAGGTCAACCAGCATTTTCGGCAACAACAAAACAATCGGGTGGTCAGCGTCAACGATTTGCATTTGCATGATTTGATTGACGACATTGGTACCGATCCCGAAGAAATGGAGTTGTTGCGCCGCAAAATGTTGGGGGCACTGGAAAACCTGAAGGGAGACGACATGCAACTGATTGAAATGCGCTTTTTTGAGCAAAGATCGTTCAAGGAAATTGCCGATATCCTCGGCATGACTGAGAACAATGCGAAGGTTAAAGTACATCGAATTTTGGAACGTCTTAAACGTAGATTATCAGGAGGATAGGATTGATGCCAAATAGGTACTTAAAGCCAACCTGCTGAGTAACTGCGATCCAAAACCGTGTTACTATGGGGAACAATTACAACATAAAACGCAATGCTCCGGAGCCCAGCCAGGAGGACATCCAGAAGTTCATGGACTTCGATGCCCTGCTTAAGGCCCACCGGAAAGCAGAACCAGAGCAGGAGGGTGCCGTGGTTCTGATGTTTACCTCGCCCCGCGAAGGGCAGATCGGTAGCCGGATGCGGCGACGGATTGTGATGGGGGCAGGATTGGCAGCGGCAGCAGCCGTGGCTTTGCTACTCATCGTTCGTTCCCTCAATGACTTGCCTACGCCTGCGCAATCCCTCGCGGTTGCCGATGCGTATTTTGCTCAACAACCATATGTCAACCCTCCCTTGGCAAGTGTTGAACCAAAAGGCCGTCCCATTAAAATCAACGCCGCCGAAGGAGCCACTCTGGACCTGGATGCAGGTACCCGCCTCGTGATCCCTCGCACCGCTTTCCAATCAGATCGGGGACAATTGATCGAATCTGGTAACGTAGACATCTATTATCGAGAAATGCACGACGCTGTCGACTTTTTCGTGGCTGGTGTACCGATGACCTACGATTCGGCAGGTACCCGGCATTACCTGCAATCGGCGGGTATGATCGAGATCATTGCCTTACAGAATGGTCAACCCGTAGGGATGGCACCCGGCAAAACCATTCGCATCGAATTGTCCTCCATTATCGCGCCCCAAGCCGATGGCTCCTGGCCCTCTTTCAAAGTATATCATTTGGATACGGTAGCCCGTAATTGGGTTTTTTATGGCAAAAGCGCCATGGTTTTTGAAGCCGAAGCCAACCTAGAACAATTGGAAGGATTGAGTCCAGCGGATAGATTGAACGCTGAAAAAACTGCAATCCTTGTGGCCGATCCGAAACCGGAAGCCCCCATGAAACCTGTAAAACCTGATGGAAAAGCGGTCTCTTTTGAGCTGGATTTAAAAGATGGTGACATTCCGATTGAACCTGGTTCAGAGTCAGAAGTCGCAGATTTGAAAAATAAAGGAGTTTGGCAAGTATTGCCTAATTGTCCTCCTTTTAACTTGAACGAACTGAATTTGACTTGGAAATCTGTTCGTTTGAAAAAACTGAACGAGCAAGGATATGAACTGACCCTACTCGATGAAGGAAAACAGTTGAGACTCTTGGTTCAACCCGTGGTGACCAATAAAGATTACGAAATAGCGCTTCAACAATACGAGGCGGATCTGGCTCAGACTGAAAGGGAATTGGCAGAATGGGAAAAAAGAACCACAGAAAAGATTGCTGCACTGGAAAGCCGCTACAATCAGGAAGCAAACAATAATGGCACAACGGCCTCAACCCAAACGCGCAAAGTGCGCCATATTTTTGACATCAATGCATTTGGCATTTGGAACTGTGATCGCCCGGCCCCGCTAGCCAAGAGCAGTTTCCGGATCCGCTTGATTGAAGACCAAAATGGCACCCGGTACCCCAATCAAACGGCTTACTTGAGTGATGAAAATGGAAAATCCATTTATCAATTGCACACAGGCCGGGGTAGTACGGTTTATTTTGACCAGAAAAAAGAGTACCTCTTGTGGATGATGACCCCAAATGGTAAAATTGCCCTGGTGAAAACCAAAGCTGAATGGGCCCAGTCGAATCCCAAAAAAGGGGTGAAACTCAAAGTACAAACCATTGATCGTGAAATCCGCAACGAAGCGGATATCCGCAGGGTACTAGGTAACGAGTAAAAAATAATTTCACGTTTTACCTAGCTCTTTACTAAACCCGAATTAGCAGACTTTGAAGCGCTTGATCGGCTATCCATATGGCCGATCAAGTCTTCAAGACGCGAAATGATCGTTACTCAGGCTTACTGTGCCATTCAAAAAACACGCCATTCGGATCCCATCTCTGGCGAATTTCCTGCACTTTTTTTAGATTTTCACCACTCATAAAATGAGCAGTACGTTTGTGCAAACCTTCATCGGCCAACTGAATGCCGACTGAAAGGTGCTCCATTTTGCGCATCGTATCAGCGGCCCAGTTGCCGTATTTCGAAGTATCATTTTTGTCTTTCCAACAACTGTATAGGGCCAGATACAGGTCATCTTCTTTACTGTAGGCCATGTCTGCTTTCAGGTTCCCCGGATACCAATTGAGCCATAAAAAATGTGAGGGCGCGGGAGGTAGGGTGTCGGCAATGTTTTTGATGAATGGAAGCAAATCATCAAAATTGGCATGGGTCCACATGTTGTCTACTCCCCAATGGTGATTAGAAGGGTAATGGGTCATTGCAGATTTGTACAGCATTTCTATCCCGGGGTTAAACGCAGGAATGGAAACCGTCGCTTTATTTTTGATGGGACTATTGAGCATAAACCCTTTGGCTGCTTCAAATTCCTCTTCCGTATCTGCAAAAATGGGCGCCAATACCTCGATGCCGGGGCCAAGCAAATTGAGCATGTGGCGGCTCATGATTAGCTGAAATTCAATGGCTGTTGGAATATTTGGTCCCGCTTCGTGCGCCCAACGGTAAACCGCCTCCAGGTGTTTGATGTCAAAATTGTGAGACATCGCGGCGCGGTATTTTGGCAAGGGAAATACCTTTAAATAAAAACAGGTTACAATGCCGAAAAAGCCCGGTCCTGAGCCGCGGGCGGCCCAAAATAAGTCGGCATTTTGTGTTTCATCGGCATATACCAATTCTCCGCTGGCGGTGACTATGTCCATCCCAATGATATGCTGGCAGGCAATGCCCGTTTTTCGGCCATTCCAGCCATAGCCGCCCTGCAATAAATAACCGCCGATACAGACTCCTTTGCAATGCCCAGCCGGGAAAAACAAGCCCTGTTTGTACAATGCCGCCAACAGAACACTACCACCCACTCCCGGCCCTGCTTTGGCGGTCATGGTTTCAGGATTCACCTCAAATTGGTTGAAGTGTTTCATAAGCAGTAGGATACTGCAATCCCGAATGAAGTTGGCACTGAAACTATGCCCCCCAGAACTCACTGTGATGCGTTTTCCTACCCGCTGTGCATACTTCACGGTATGGATGATGTCTTCCACGGTTTTGGGCTCCACGATGAGTGCCGGGCGCTGGCCGGGGTCCATTTTATTGAACAGCGTATTCATAACCACCTGGTCAAAATCCTGCTGGGTGGGAGAAATGATCGCGCCTGCTACAGCCAATTCAGTGTCGCTTGCCTGTTCTTGGTACAATTTGGGGAGAAAGCCCGCCAAATGTTTCATTTCTTCCGCACAATGTTGGAACAAATCCTTGGCGAAGTTTTTAGGGAGTTTTTTTATTCTTTTGACCACATTTACCAGTGCAGCCGTTATTTTACCTTCTTTCCTAGGACTGATGTACTGTCCCCCAACCCAAAAGCGGGAACGCATTTCTGAGCCATTTTCGGTTGCCCTGACTTGGTGTACCAGGAAACCATAATCGACGGGGAAATCAGGATGGCCTAACCTGGCACAGATAAAAACTACTTTTTCCGGATTGTTTATGGCTTGCTTGCTGAACCCGAATGTCAAAGGAGACTTGAATTGAATGACGGCATCCTGGATGTTGTTGCCAATGTATTCCTTGATGACGGAATTCCGGCCGATGTAACAGTGATCGGCTCGACCATCTTCCCAGCTAGCCGAAAGATGTGCGCCCGGATGCCAAAGTTTGTAGCGCATGTCCTGAGAACCGTGCCATCCAAACCACCAATCCCACATTTGGGGCGTTACTCCGGGCATGTCCGTCAATACAGCGACACGGATGCTCCCATCTTCGTGTTCTGCATACCCGTTTTCAACGGCTAAATATCCTTCTTTTTCCAGTGCTGTTAAATCCAGG
Source organism: Saprospiraceae bacterium (assembly GCA_027486765.1). Lineage (GTDB taxonomy): Bacteria > Bacteroidota > Bacteroidia > Chitinophagales > Saprospiraceae > Haliscomenobacter. The sequence goes on along the minus strand of JAIXOO010000414.1, from coordinate 30,843 downwards.
AGATCCATCAGTTGATCCCATTCCAGAGGGTCCTGGGTAAGGACGGCAAACTTTTCTGGCGTGAGTGGTTTGATGTTTTTGTCCAAAAAACTGGCTAATGCCTGTTGCATCTCTTGTTCTGTAAAACCTAAAAATTTCTTTGCCATCATCAATCTATTTGAGGCAAAAGTAGCTTAGGCGCCCAAGAGCCACACTTGAATTAATTCAAGAAATGCCCCCAGGATTTATTTATTCGCTCTTTTTAGCTTGCTTAACCATTCCGCCGAGATGCCCATCAACTCAGCAATGTATTTGGAGGGGACTTTTTTGATGACCATTGGAAAGGTATCCAGGATGTATTGGTACAGTTGTTCGGAAGAAAGTGCGATGATTTTGAGTTTTAATTCATTTTCCTCAGTAAGTGCATTGATTACCTGTGTATTGTGAAAATTGAAAATCTCTTTGTCCATTTCAAATAGTTGCTCCAGGTCTTTGCGGTGTAACTCCCAGACTGTAGAAGGGCAAATTGCCCGCAATTCACAAGCAGTGGGGGTTTGGCTAAAAAAACTGTCTACGCAAGCCATAAAGGGGTGCACGTCCTCCAGATAAAAGTTGATTGTTTTTTCTGTTTCGGTGTCTTCGTTGATGTACCTACACACAAATCCGCCTTCTACAACGAGGTAAACCCGATCGCAGATTGCACCAGGTTTAATGGCTACTTCATTGTTTTTGAAGTGCAAAACCTTCACTTTTTCCTCGATGAACTGCGCGGTACTTGCACTGAGCGTTGGCAGTAGCTGCTGAAGGAATTGGCTGATGCTCATCATATGGATTGGGTTAAGGTTTGGATTTGCTTAACTGCACTTCCAATTTAGCCACAAATTCATCACCGGTACTGATCGTATTGAAATAATACTTACCAGGATACAACAACTCCAAACGTTTTTGCAAGTTGACCAAGCCAATCCCACTTGCAATTGGTTGATCAGTTGCCTCATAAGCTGCTGCAATGGTATTTTGCAGCGACACCATTAATTTCCCTTCCTGTAGTTTGATTTTTCCACGAACCGCGTAATGCCCATTGCGGTTGCGGCCCACGTGTTTGAAGCAATTTTCCAATAATGGCAAAAAAAGCAATGGGGCAATGGTCAGGTTTGTATCGGACAGCTCAAGTTGCAAGGAAATCTCCATTTCTTCCCCAAAACGCCATTGTTGCAACTGGAAGTAGTTGCTCAAGTGTTGGATCTCTTTCTGCAAACTCACTTCTGCACCTACACCTTCGTACAACACATAGCGCAAATTTTCTGACAATTTCAGGATGGCCTCCGGAGTTTTTGGGTTCTCTTCCAAGGCGAGGCTGTAGAGACTATTTAGGTTGTTGAATAAAAAATGGGGATCCAGTTGGGCTTTGAGAGCATCTAGCTCGGCCTGGGTTTTTTGCTTTTCGAGCTGCTGGATTTTTTGCTTTTGCTCCTGTTCGCGGAACCAGCCGCTGGATAAATTCAGCAAGGTGCTGAGGAGCCAAAAAACACTGAGAAAGAGTAAAATCTGGAGTGGTTGATAGTAGGAGATGAAATAATAGCCAGGAAAAATAAAGTCAACAAGGTACTCCATGATCAAAAAATACCAGGCGACTCCGCTGCACAACACAAACAGGGTAAACAGTAGAAATCGCCAATATTGACCATTAGGGAGTAGGCGGTCAATCAAAAAAATGTTCCAATACACTACCCAGGTCGCTGGGCATAAAAACAAGAAAGTGTAGTAAAAATCGGTGCGACTTGGAATGTTGTTGTAAGCCGTCAGGCGGTAAATGACAAACCCGGCCACTGCCCAAAACAACAAGTGTTGTAAGAGCTGATTTTGGGCAATGGCCAAGATTGTTTTTTTCATTTTTTCACCAGTTTACGGAGTATTTTAGGTTCATCGTCTTTGAACAATTTGGGGTCATCGCCGTATTTTTTGAAAAAATCCTGCAACTCCTGCGTTGACGCGGTTAAAACGGTCATTGAATCCACTTTCTCATGTTTGATGCGAACCTTGCGTTGTTTGAACAGGTCTTCCAGATACTCATCGTTGAAAGGGTAAACATAAATGTTGTCGCCTTTAAAAGCAAGTTTATAAAAATTATGACCCGGAATGTTGTAGGCTAAAAAGCCAACATCGTTTTGTGCACTGTCATCAATCGGATTTGGCCTTTCACCTGCTTTTTTAAACCGCGCAGCTTCCTCATCGCTAATTGGTTCATCCTCCATTTGTACATCTAAAAAATAATTGTCGCCAAATTTAACCAAGCCAGTCTTGTATACTGCAGTAAAGTTTTTTGAGCGGCAACGCAGACGATAGTTTTTAGAATCATCCTGCTTCATGAAACGCCAGTACATGCCTTCTTTGTCTTTCCAAAGCGCCAGCAATTCCTTTTTCGCAATCAGGGTAGAATCGGTGTACAACGGGTGCAAAGAGGTGATGCACGATTGCATGAAGACCAAAAATAGGGCTACAAACAGAATCTTTTTCATGGTGTTGTTGGTTTTTATCCGCACAGGCGGCTGATTTCTGATACAAGGTTACGGGGAAAAAAATCCTGGAATTGGAATAGTCGGTCAACGGTGGGGGAAAGTAGGTGAATGGAAATCGGCGCTTCGGCTACGTTCAGCGACCGGTTGCTGAGCGTAGCCGAAGCGCCGATTTCTCAACTCCTCAACTTTTCTTAGCTTTGCTACTCAAAAAACAACTCTTGCGCTATCCATCATTTCAACATTTCAACTCCTTCCGCTTGTTACAAACGGCGGCTTTCGGCTTGTTACTAGGTCGAGCCTGGCAGCACCTGTTTTGGGATGCGCCATACCGTGAGCTTTTGTGGGATGAATATTGGATGAAAGACTTGGTCTCGGCGGTCTTTGGACTGAGCTGGTCTGAATATGTAGGCAATCCACTTTACGATGAACGCATCCGGCTTTTTTCTCAAGGAATAGGCTGGTTTTATTTGCTTGCAGCAGGGGCGGCTTTGGGTATCCAATGGTTCCCTCGCTTGGCGCGCAGCATTTTAAATACGGCCAGTGGTGCATTATTGGTCTTGGCCTTGGTCGTTTGGAAAGAATATGGCTGGCAGCTCGGCCAGTTATTGGAACATAGCCTCCAATGGACTACACCCTTACTATTAGCGGCCAGTAATAAACGTACCATTCCTGAATACTGGATTCGTTATGGAGCCAGAGCAGCCATCTCGGCTACTTTTATTGGCCATGGTTTGTACGCTTTGGGCTATTATCCATTGCCTGGTAATTTTTTAGAAATGACCATGCGCTCACTAAGTATAGGAGAAGACCCGGCACGGCAATTTTTGTTGCTGATTGGGGTATTGGATGTCTTGGTTGCACTGGGAATGCTTTGGCCCCAAAGGTTCAAAACGGCCATTTTTTCCTACCTGATTGCGTGGGGCTTGTTGACTTCACTGGCAAGGGTATGGAGTTATTTTAGTATAGATTTTTTTGGAAACTGGTTACAAATGTGGGTACATGAGTTGTTGATCAGGTTTCCTCATTTTTTAGTCCCATGGTTTTTATGGTTGAAAGAAAAAAAGTGAACCAACCAAAAAAAAGAGGAAACTTAAACGAGGATATTACTTTATTTAGCTATTTTTGTCCAGCAAGATTATTGATTGTTTTTTTCAGCGTATAGTATCCTTTCTTCAGGTGTTACATCACCATTTTTTTGATTTTCAAAAAATTTAATCACTTTTCATTCCCTGGAATTGCTTGTGCTTTTCCCTTTAATTCTTTATTGCAATAAATACCTCTAAACATGAAACTGTACGGTACTACTAGTCTATCCATGAATCTCATTGGGTTTTTGTTTGTTCTTTTGCTAGGTGGGCTTCAAGTGCCCTTGTTGGCTCAACCCTGGCACAATGATGGCGTATTGATCACTACTCCTCAGAACTACCAAACGTTGCACGACAATGCCGAGGAGTACTTTAAAAAAAGAGGAACAGGAAAAGGTACGGGCTACAAGGCTTACAAGCGCTGGGATCACTATTGGAACTCAAGAGTCAACGCTTCTGGTATGTTTCCACCTGCGAATGTACGCCAAAATGAGTGGAAAAAATATCTGGCGCAGACTCCACTGCCCCAAGGGATTGGGGGTTCTAGCTGGACAAGTTTGGGGCCAAATTCTTCAACTGGTGGATACGCTGGAATTGGTCGAATCAACCGGGTAGCATTTCACCCCACTGATGCCAGTACCTTCTTTGCCTGTACTGCTGGTGGTGGATTGTGGAAAACCAGCAACGGCGGAAGCTCCTGGACCAACCTTACCACTACTCTGAGCCGACTGGGAACTAGTGACCTAATCGTAGATCCAAGCAACCCCAATGTACTTTATTTGGCCACTGGTGATTGTGATGGTGGCGATACTCCTTCCATTGGTGTGCTCAAGTCGACAGATGGAGGCGTAACCTGGAATGCCACTGGACTATCTTTTAGCGACGCTCAGTACGTTAGCATCTACAAATTGATTCTCCATTCCACCAATGCAAACATATTATTTGCGGCTACCAGCAATGGAATTTACAAGACAACGAATGCTGGTCAAAGCTGGACTTTGACCTTGAGTAGCTCCACTATTTATGACATGGCACAAAAATCTGGCACGCCTACCACTTATTTTGCAAGCAGTGCCAGCAGCGTTTATATTTCTACCGACGAAGGCGTTACCTGGACGGTACGGTCGACTATCACGGGATCTGGGCGTACGTCCATCGCTATCACTCCTGCCAATCCCGATTTTGTTGGTGTTTTGGCCACAAAATCCTCGGACTATAGTTTTTTAGGCTTTTATTCATCCACCGATGGTGGATTGAATTATACTTTGCGCTCCAGTACCCCCAATATCCTTGGGTGGGAAAGCAACGGAAGCGGTGGTTCAGGCCAAGGCTGGTACGACTTGTCGCTGGCCATTGACCCTACCAATGCCAATACCATTTATGTAGGGGGAATCAATACCTGGAAATCTACCAATGGAGGCACCAGCTGGGCGATCAACACCATGTGGTACCCCGAGACGCAGGCTGTCCCTGCGGTACATGCCGATAAACACGATTTGGCTTTTCAAAACAACAGCACTTTATTTCAGTGCAACGACGGGGGGATCTACAAAACGACAAACGGAGGGTCAAGCTGGACTGATTTATCAAATGGCATGACCATTAGTCAAATTTACCGCATCGGGGTGTCACAATTGGACACCAAAACCATCGCTGGTTTGCAGGATAATGGCACCAAATTGCGGGGCACCACTGGAACCTGGACTGATGTGATCGGCGGAGATGGAATGGATTGTGCTATTAATCCAACCAATGCAAGCGTCCTGTATGGGGAGTACCAGAATGGCGGACTGCAACGTTCAACCAATGGTGGCAGCACCTGGACGGACATTATTCCTGAAAATGGGAATGCTTCAGGGGCTTGGATTTCACCCATTGTAATTGACCCCAATAACAACCAGACCATTTACTTTGGTACCAACAGGGCGGTTTATAAGTCAACGAACCAAGGCACTGCATGGACTAAAATTTCCAGCACCTTGTCTTTGACCTATGATGTTGACAACATTGCTGTAGCCCCTTCTAATTCCAGCTACATCTACTTTGTTACTGGTTATTATTGGACTAAAGAAATTTACCGGACGACCAATGGCGGAACCAGCTGGACCAAAATGACGACTCCCATCAATGATCGCATCACCTGGTTGAGCATCAACCCTACCGATCCCAACATCATCTACATTACCTACTCGAATTATACTTCTGGGAGTAAGGTGTATCGCTCTACCAATGGTGGCAGCACCTGGACCAACATCACCGGTACCCTGCCAAATTTGCCAGCCAACTGTATCGTTTACCAAACTGGCAGCAATGGTGCACTTTACCTTGGGATGGATGCTGGCGTTTTTTATCGGGACAACAGCATGAGTGACTGGTCTCTGTTCAATTCAGACTTGCCCAATGTGGAAATTTTTGAATTGGAGATCAAGTACAACACCAACAAAATTCTGGCGGCAACTTATGGTCGAGGCCTCTGGGAGTCGCCATTGTATACGACTGCTAATCCCGCATTGACCGTATCGCCAACCACGCAGAGTGTTGCAGCTACAGCAGGTAATTTTCCTGTAACGGTGACTTCCAATATCGCCTGGAGTGTCAGTTCCAATGCGGCCTGGTTAACAGCAAGCCCAACTTCCGGTGCTGGCGATGGCAGTGTAAGTGCCAGCTATTCGGCCAACACCGGAGCAGAGCGCACCGGTATCTTGACGTTTAGCGGTAGTGGGCTAACCCAAACAGTGACGGTAACCCAGGCGGCGGCGGCCAGCCTTACCGTAGCCCCTTCGAATCAATCCGTAAGTGCTGCGGCAGGTAGCGCAAATGTCACCGTAACAGCTAACATAGCCTGGACTGTGAGTTCCAATGCAGCATGGCTTACTCCTAGCCCAAGTTCTGGTAGCAACAATGGGACCGTTGTGGCAAGCTTTACCGCCAACACAGGTGCTGCACGCACGGGAACATTGACCTTTACCGGTGGTGGCATAACCCGTACAGCTACCATCACCCAAGCAGCGCCACCCTCGCTCAGTGTAACACCAATAACCCAATCGGTGGGCACCGCAGCAGGCAGTTTCAGTATCACAGTAAGTTCCAATATCGCTTGGACGATCAGCTCTGATGCCGCATGGTTGACGACCGGCTCAAGTTCAGGAAGCAACAACAGTACAGTGACCGCAAATTATGCGGCCAATACGGACGCAGCCAGAACCGGAACCCTCACTTTTTCGGGTGCAGGACTTACTCAAACTGTTACGGTTAGCCAGGCCGATGGGCGAACTTTTTGGGTTAGCCCGGAGACTTATGCAGCTCCAGCCTCCTCGGGGAGTTTTACTTTTAATGTAAATTCCTCTTCTTTCTCAAGCTGGATGGTTAATAATAATTCAAACTGGCTTTCCGTGAACCTGTCTTCAGGTTTTGGCAATGGAAGTGTTACCGTTACCTATGCAGCGAATGCTGGTTCAACCCGAACTGGCGTCATCACCATTTCTTCTGGTCTCGAATCCAGAACTGTCACAATTACACAAGCAGCGAATGTCGCCCCAATTCTGACCATTAGCCCGAGCTCATCATCCGTCGCAAATACAGCAGGTAGCTTCGTTGCCTCGGTCACTGCCAATGTTGCTTGGACTTCAAGCTCCAATGCAAATTGGCTGAGCATCAGCCCCAGTTCTGGGACTGGCAATGGCTCCGTCACCCTGAATCACTCCGCAAACAGTGGTGTTGCACGAAGCGGGGTAGTTACTTTAAGTGGTGGAGGTGCATCAACAACAATTACTGTCACCCAAGCTGCTGCTGCAAGTTTGACCGTAACCCCAACGAGTCAATCTGTAGCTGTAAATGCGGGTAATTTTGATATCACAGTAAGCTCCAACATCGCCTGGACCGTAAGCTCTAACGCGGCTTGGCTTACACCTAGCCCAAGTTCAGGCAGCAACAATGGGATGGTTACCGCGAGCTTTACGGCCAACACAGGTGCAGCACGCACTGGAACGTTGACTTTCACAGGTGGTGGGATTACCCGTACGACTACCATCACCCAAGCCGCTGCCGTTGCAAATTCGCTGGTCGTAACCCCCACTACTCAGTCCGTGGGAAATGCATCAGGTAGTTTTAGCGCCACTGTTGCGTCCAATATTGCCTGGAGTGTCAGCTCTAACGCAGCGTGGTTGACTATCAACCCAAGCTCAGGTAGCGGCAATGCTAGTGTTTCGGTAAATTATACAGCCAACACAGGTACAGCACGCACTGGAACTTTGACTTTCACAGGTAGTGGGATCACCCAAACAGTGACAGTTAACCAGGCTGAGGTGTCCAATCTAACCGTAGCCCCTACGAGTCAATCCGTAGGTGCTTCAGCAGGAAGTACCAACGTCACTGTAACTTCCAATGTAGCCTGGACGGTAAGTTCCAGTGTAGCCTGGCTAACAGCAAGCCCAACATCTGGCAGCAACAATGGAACCGTTACAGCAAGTTACACTGCAAATGCTGGGGTAGCCAGAACTGGAACCTTGACTTTCACCGGTGGTGGGCTTACCAGTACGACTACCATCACCCAAGACGCTGCCGCCGCAAATTCGCTGGTCGTAACCCCCACTACTCAGTCCGTGGGAAATGCAGCAGGTAGTTTTAGCGCCACTGTTGCGTCCAATATTGCCTGGAGTGTCAGCTCTAACGCAGCGTGGTTGACTACCAGCCCAAGCTCAGGCAGCGGCAACGCTAGTGTTGCGGCAAACTATACAACCAACACAGGTGCCACCCGCACTGGGATCCTCACGTTTAGTGGTAGTGGCATTACCCAAACAGTTACCGTAACCCAAGCTGCTGCTGCCAACCTGACCGTAGCACCATCGAGTCAATCTGTTAGCAGTTCGGCGGGTAGTGCCAATATCAATGTAACATCCAATGTAGCCTGGACAGTAAGCTCCAATGCCAATTGGTTAACTCCCAATCCAAGTTCAGGTAGCAACAATGGCACGGTTACAGCGAGCTTTACCGCCAATACAGGTGCAGTACGAACCGGAACCTTGACCTTTACCGGTGGTGGCATTACCCGTACTGCTACGATCACCCAAGCAGCAGCAGCCTCGCTTAGTGTGACACCAACGACACAATCAGTAGCCATAGCAGCGGGCAGTTTCAGTATCACGGTAAGTTCCAACATTGCTTGGACGATCAGTTCTAATGCAGCATGGTTGACCACCAGCCCAACATCAGGAAGCAATAACCGCACAGTGACCGCAAGTTATGCTGCCAATACAGGTGCTGCAAGGACCGGAACGCTTACTTTTTCAGGTGGTGGACTTACTCAAACAGTCACGGTAAGTCAGGCTGATGGACGAGCTTTCTATGTAAGCCCAGAAACCTATGCAGCTCCAGCATCCACGGGGAGTTTTACAATAAATATCAATACATCTTCATTTTCAACCTGGAGCATTAGCAGTGGTGCGAGCTGGCTTTCCACAAACCAGTTTTCTGGTTTTGGAAATGGAACCGTTACAGTTACCCATGCAGCCAATGCGGGTGCAATCCGTACCGGAGTCATCACCATTTCCTCCAGTTTTGAGACCAGAACCGTAACAGTTACTCAAGCCACAAATACAGCTCCGATATTAAGCATTAGCCCAAGTACAAGATCGGTTGCCAATGCTGCGGGTAGTTTTGTCGCCTCTGTAACCGCCAATGTTCCTTGGACCGCAAGTTCCAACGCTACATGGTTGAGCATGAGCCCAAACTCAGGTACTGGCAATGGTTCCGTGAGTCTGAATCACACCGCCAATACTGGCGCTGAGCGAACTGGGGTAGTCACTTTAAGTGGGGGAGGTGCCTCAACCAGTATTACCGTAACTCAGGCAGCCGCCGCAAGTTTGACGGTAACGCCAACGAGCCAATCTGTGGCTGCAAATGCTGGCAATTTTGGCATTACAGTAAGCGCAAATATCGCCTGGACGGTCAGTTCAAACGCGAATTGGCTAAGCGCAAGCCCAACATCCGGTAGCAACAATGGAACCGTAACGGCAAGTTATACCGCAAATGCCGGGGTTGCCAGAACAGGAACCCTGACGTTTAGTGGAAGTGGAATTACCAGAACCGTAACCGTGACCCAAGCTGCACCTACGGCCAACTTCCTGACCGTTAGCCCAAGCAGCAAAACCATTCCGGCAGGATCTGACACTTTCCAGGTCATTGTGCGTTCGAATATCGCCTGGACTTTGATTTCTTCCGGTGCTTGGATGATGCCTGCTGGGAACAATGGTAGTGGAAATGCCACCAGTGTCATATACTACCAGCAGAACCAGAATGCAGTCTCCCGAATAGATACGCTGACTTTTAGTGGAGCTGGAATCATTCAAAAGGTGGTGGTCACTCAAAATGCAGGAACTGGCTCAAGCCTAGGGGCTTCTCCAAGCACGATCAATGCCAATGCCGCAGCATCTAGTGCTTTGATCAACATTACTTCCAATGGCTGTTGGTCGGTATCTGACAATGCAAGTTGGGTATTACCCGCTGCGGCCGAAGGGCTTGGAAATGCTAGTTTGTCGCTGTTTATCCAGGCGAATACAGCCGGAGCCAGAAGTGCAACTGTAACCATTGATGGGAGTGGTGGCATCCAGACGGTAGTCATTAACCAAGCCGCCGTTGCAAGCCTGATAGCACCGGATCTGGCACTCGCGCCCACGAACCCCCAGCTCGATCAACAGGCAGCATCTATGATCCCCAAAATGGAGTTGTATCCAAATCCAGCTCAAGATGTGGTCAATATTGTACTAGATGCAGTGGATGTAAAACAGCAGGAGATTCAGTTGGTGGTCATTGATGCCTACGGAAGAGTAGTCATGAAGCAACAATTGAATAGTGTTTTTACCAAAATCTCCTTGTCCAACTTATCGAACGGGATGTATACGTTTAGTATGCTGTTGCCCAATGCAAAAATGCTCAGCAAAAAACTAATCGTAACCAGGACGGAATGATAGCATAAAAAAAAGAGTCCCTCAAAGTTGACCAACCTTGAGGGACTCTTTTTTTTGTTCATGCCATCCTACATTGCCAAGATACCTGCCATTTTAATCAATTGATTGTTAATGGTTTTTTCGGTAAAAATGGAATCATAGAAAGGTGTATAAACAATCTCATCGTTGACAATACCTGCCATCACATCCGCTTTGCCTTGTACCAAGCCCTCTACGGCGGCGTGGCCCATGCGGCTGGCCAACATCCGATCGAGGTGGCTGGGTGCTCCCCCACGTTGCAAGTGGCCGATCACCGCTACCCGGATGTCGAATGCACCAGGCAGTCTTTCGTTGACCTTGTTGGCAATCTCATTGGCACTCCCCAGGGTGCTGCCCTCAGCAACAATGATCAAGCTAAATAGTTTTTTGCGTTTCGCACTGCGTTGGAGAACCCCGACCACGTCTTCGATGCTAACATTGATTTCGGGAGTCACTACACTTTCTGCACCACTACCAATACCTGTATGTAGCGCAATATAGCCCGCATGACGGCCCATAACCTCCACAAAAAATACCCGATCGTGGGAGTCGGCAGTATCTCGAATTTTATCAACAGCCTCAATGGCAGTGTTTACAGCGGTATCAAAACCAATGGTGTAGTCGGTTCCGTACAAATCATTGTCGATGGTTCCGGGCAAACCAATGATTGGAATGCTATGCTCCTGAGCAAAAATATTGGCACCAGTAAAAGTACCATTGCCACCAATAGCGATGCAAGCATCAATGTCGAATGCACGCAGCGACTCGTAAGCGGCTTTGCGACCCTCTGGAGTCATAAAACGTTTGCTCCGCGCCGTTTTGAGAATGGTTCCTCCCCGGTGGATAATGTTGGCAACGTCTTTGCGTTCCAAGCGTTTAAAATCGCCATCAATCATGCCTTCATAACCACGAGAAATACCATAAACATGTAAGTCGTGGAAGGAGGCGGTACGAACCACTGCACGAATAGCCGCGTTCATCCCCGGAGCATCTCCTCCCGAAGTGAAAACGGCAATGCGTTTAATGTCTGTTTTCATCACTTGTAACTACTTGTTGGGTTATCCGTTTGTCCTATGCGTTGCCGCTCAGTTCGTGAGCGCGATGGAATTGCACCAATGTGTCAATGGGCTTCAAGATAAACACTCCCGGCTTCATTCCACGTTCTTCCAGAATAATTTTTACAATATCCTGAAAGTAGTAAGCTACCGAACCAATGAAATGGATCGGTAAGTTGAGGTGGCCTGGGTACTTGCGCACATTGCGATCAATGAACTCCGCAAAGGATTGGTAAATGAGTTTTTGGATAAAAAAGTGGTTTCGAAACTCGCCCAAAAATTTGGTGAATGAAGCGAGATATACATTTGGTTGAGGCTTGCTGTAGATGTTGTCCAAAATTTCGTCTTTCCCACCCGGAATCTGAGTCTCCAATGCTTTTACAAGATCGGGCGGCAATTCGCGGTAAAAATATGCCCTGATCAATGCTTTGCCCAAATGGGCGCCGCTGCCTTCGTCACCAACGAAATAGCCGAGGTTGGTCACATTGTCCGTCACATCTTTGCCGTCAAACAAACAGGTGTTTGAACCCGTCCCAATGATGCAGGCAATCCCAGGGTCACGTCCACAAGTAGATCTGGCCGCAGCCAATAAGTCGTGTTCCACTTCTACATGTGCATTCGGAAACAAACGACGGAGGGCGCGGGCGATTTTTTCAGCCTTGGCATGATCCCATACTGCTGTACCATAATAGTACATGGCTGAAACGGTCGACAAGTCCACCTGATGCTTGTCCAATTCTTCCTTGCTTTTTTCGTAAATCAAATCCTCGCTGTGATAAAGGGGATTGAAACCCATGGTGTGCAGCAAAAGTGCTCCCTCATCGGTTAAAAGCATCCAATCGGTCTTGGTCGATCCACTGTCGGCTACAATGATCATAGGTTTCAGAGCGGTTTAAAGGCTGTTTGTTGAATGTATAATTCGTAAAGGTAGTGTAAAAGCTACACTAAGTAAAACTGAGACAATATTTTTTTAAGCCACAAAAAGTTTTATAAATAATTTGCAATAGACAATAATTGTTTTAATTTTGTTGACACAAAAAATGTTAATTGCCATGAAGCAGCACAATACCCGTCCAACTCATTCAGGAAATCTTACATTTTTAAAAGAAAATCAACTATTTGCGTGGGTGAACCGCAATTGGTTCAACGCCATCTTGCTTTACCTTGCTGGGCACCTTTTGTTTCAAAGAGACCTCAGCTTGCAAATCAATATGGATGGCAGCGATGAAAAAATAATGGCGCTGGCACCCTTGGCAACCCGCGCCAGTTTGGGAAATAATTTGGGTAGCCAGCAGGCGGTATTTGTACCAGCCATCAACATCAGTCAATTGGTCACAACAAACCTGCCAAAGACAAGCAGCAAGGTCACAACAACAGAAGAACCGACCTTTAGTGTTTCCAACTTGACGCCCGCGCTCACTGCCAAAAAGGGTGGGAGAGGGGACTTATCTGAAAAAGGCCAGGCCATGCAAGCCTACATTGATCGGTATGCACCCGCAGCCATTCGGGCAATGAACAACTACGGCATCCCGGCCAGCATTACCTTGGCTCAAGGATTATTGGAGTCGAATGCTGGGGAAAGTAAACTGGCCCTGGAGTCCAACAACCATTTTGGCATCAAATGCCGGCGCAAATGTAAAGGTTGCACCTGCCGCAACTACACCGACGATGATGTTTACGACATGTTCAGAGTATTCGATTCTGCGTGGGAAAGTTATGAGGAGCACTCTATTTTGTTGTCCAGCCCACGTTATGAGCACCTGCAAAAGTATGGCAAGGATTACAAGAGTTGGGCTTACGGTTTGAAACGGGCTGGTTATGCAACGGATAAAACTTATGGACAAAAACTAATCAGGCTCATTCGCAATTTGAACCTGGACAAATACGATAAATAACGCTGGATTGTAGAGACGCACGGCCGTGCGTCTCATTGTGTATTTGCCAATCAGACAGAGACGCACAGCCGTGCGTCCCTACGGTGTGTTGCCCGGGGTTTGTCATGTACTCAGATCATCTTTTAAAACCTTCTGGTACTTTGAAATCTTTTTGAAAGATCGACCAGGGAACTTCCTTGTATTTTCCTGTGCCGAAATAGGAAGAAATCATCAAAAGTTCTTCGGCATCCCGGTAACCTGGAATGGGTTGAATCATATCCATGTTTTCATCCAGAAATACCAGCGAAGGAAAACTCAAATGGCCACGTAACAATTCCTCTGCTAATTCGTGGTGACCACCTTTAGAGGTACGCACATAGCGGAACTCTTTTCCTTTGTATTCCAAAGGTTCCTTGGATTCTGCATCCAATTTGACCAGATAGTAGTTGTCGTTGAGGTATTTGGCAAGGTAGGAGTTGCTGAATGTTTCAGCGTCCATTTTTTTACACCAGCCACACCAATAGGTAAAAACATCCAAAAGGATTTTTTTCTTCTCCTTTTTATTCAGCTCAACGGCTTCTTCCCAACTTACCCAATTGAGGCTTACTGCTTGGCTACGGGTGGGGGTACGCGGGGTTATGCCTTTTGCGGTTACACCTGTTTTGGGTGTAGTCCCTTTTTTCAGTAACAGTTGTTCCTGCGCACTTGCTGCCGTAATGGTTAAGCCAATCATCAGTACCATAGCGAAACACACTCCCAATCTGCTCATTTCAACAATGTTTGTTTTCTCTGCAAAATTAGTAAATGTTGGCAAGCCATCCATCTACTGTAAATTAAAGACAAAGGTAAAACACTTTGGTCACCAGATTTATGCTCTAAATGGTGAACCTTAAAATAAGTTTAACTTCTGTGAGGGGCGATAAAAAAATAAGTACTCATTTTGCCCACTACTAAATATTCCGATAAACTTTCAATTCGTCCAAACCCAAAGCCATTTTTTTTATTGGAATGCCTGGAATTACAGGAGCTGCGATACCATTTTCCAAAGTATTTTGTCCTTCCAAAACCCTGGCTTCATCCCATAACTGAGCAGTAAGAATGCTTTCAAAAATTTTTGCCCCCCCTTCAATGAAAACTACCCCCACTTTGTAATCCGCCCATAAGCTGTGCATTAGTTTTTCCCAAAAATTGGCATCGAAAGGCAATTGCAGGTACTGAACTTGTTCTGATTCTCGTATGTCGGGTATTCGCTCCGAAACGATCAAGGTCTTTTTTCCGTCCGAAAATAGGTTTAGGTGCGGGGGCAAGCTCAATGTTCGATCCAAAACAATCCGCAGTGGGGATTTGCCGAAATAATGTCGATTGTCCAATTGCGGGTCATCCATTCGTGCAGTAGTGGTACCTATTAATATGGCGTCGGCTTCACTACGCCAACGGTGCACCAAACGTTTAGTGGCTGCCTGAGTGATCCAAAATTGACTGCGGTCCAGCGGAGCAAAATACCCGTTGCGGGTAAGGGCCATTTTTAGCACAATGTAGGGCCTTTGCAGGCTCACTGCAACGTTGCGGGTAGCCGCCAAAAGTTTGCCTTCTTCTTCCAGTATTCCAGTAATCACTTCGACGCCATGTGCCCGGAGTATTTCGACCCCTCGCCCACGGACTTCCGGGGTGAGGTCCAAACAAGAGATGACCACCCTGGGAATTTTCTCCTGAATGATTAAATTGGTGCAGGGTGGCGTTTTGCCGTAAATGCAACAAGGTTCTAGTGAAACATAAAGTGTGGCTTGAGCAATGAACCCACGATTTTTTTCTGCAACCGACGCCACTGCATTGACCTCAGCATGTGCCCCCCCATAACGTTGGTGGTAACCTTCGCCAATTATTCTATCGCGGTACACCAAAACCGCCCCCACCATTGGGTTAGGAGAAACTGCACCTGCCCCAAGGCGCGCCAAATCGAAACATCTTTTTATAAAGAAAATTTGCTCTTTTTCCATATTTTTTTGTGCTTTTGCCGCCATACGACAAAGAAAAATACAGCCTTTACGTAAATATTGTTGAATAAATGTTAACCATTTTTTGATTTTGTTTATCTTTAGTGCTGTAAATTCCAGCCCATTGAACAAAGAGAACCAGCTCTTGGATCTAAAGAACTTAATTTTTTGCAAAAAAAATGTGCTAACTTCCTAAACCTAGACCATACACCTTTCAGTGTTCAACATGTGTAATACCTTGAAAAAAACAGGATTACCATTCTATGCCTTATTTTGAATAACTAAAATTTTGAGAGCGTGCTTTACAAAGTTAAACTGAAAAACGCAGAAGAGTCGGTCCTTCTGGACGACAAAATCTACGAGTTTCTTACCACCGATCCGTATCTTGTTAAAGTAGATTTCATTAACAACCTACGACGTCACTCCAGCGGCTGCGCAGTTTTCCAAAAAACCTGGAAAAAAGCGGATGGAGGCTACAAAACCGAAACCATTTACCTGCACAAAATTATTGCAGAAAAGTTTTTGGTGGATACCAAAGGTGGTGATAAGAACCTGGTAGGTGCCAAAAACGGCAATAAATTGGATTGCCGAATGGAAAACCTTATTTATAGATCCCGTTCCGTGGCGAGCCGCAAACGGAAAACCAGCAGCAAAGTTGGCTATACCGGGGTATATAAAGAGAACAATCGCTACCGGGCAGTCATTTCCGTTAACCGAAAATCAGTACACATTGGCATGTTTGCCTCGGCTGAAGAAGCTGCCCTGGCTTACAACAAGATGTCGCGAAAACTATACGGTGATGACGGTAAACTCAATGCCATTAAATCATCGAGAAAAGGGGAAGAGGAGACTCCAATCGACCTTTCTGAAGTCATTGAAGTACCGAATACCGGGGTAAAGTCCAAAAGGGGACGCAAGCCAAAAAATTACGTTCCCTAATTGAAAAACGCGCCTGAATGATTACTCATCACTTCAGGCGCGTTCTTTTATGGCCTTGGTCATTTCTCGTTTCCCGGGAGGCCCAGGCATCCGCTCAACCGTAAATCCTACTGCTTTGAGCGTTCGTTTGAATTCTCCTTTGGCACAATAGGTCACCAGAACTCCCCCTGGCCTCAAAGCATCGTACATTTTTTGCATGATCGGTGCCGTCCACAATTCGGGTTGTGCACTAGGCGCGAAGGCGTCGTAATAAATCAGATCAAAACGAGGAAGAAAATCCAGGTCTTCCAAATTCCCTAACCTTTTCAGTAACTTAAAATGAGGTGTAAGGGCGACTTCTTCCTCCCCAGGCATGCTGTGCATCCGTTCAAACACCACTTTCAACTCAGCGTCTTTTTCGTCAATCAGTTCGGGATAATTCAGGCTTTGTGCCGCAGGTATTGAAATGGGAAAACCTTCAATGGCTTCGTAATACACTTCCATCCGGCGATTGGCCATTTCATAAAAAGTAAGCAAGGCATTGAGGCCGGTGCCAAATCCCATTTCCAAAATAGATACTTGCACTGGTGTATTCAACAACAATGGGAACAAACCAGCTTGGATAAAAACGTGTCGGGATTCGGTGATGGCACCGTATTTGGAATGATAAGTTACCCCAAAGCGAGAGGCAGCAATGGAGTGTGAACCATCTTGTGTTACGAAGATTTCATCATTAGCTGCGTCATCGCTCATTGGTGTAGTGGCTACAGAGATAGATTAAAAAAACAGTGCAACAGCGGTTTTGATGGCCTCAGTAATCAGATCACTAAAGGAAAAATTGGATGGGCAACCATAACCCCGGTTGCAAGAAAATGTGAGTGCAAGCACTGCACAAGCCAACAAGATGTTCTGAGATTTTTTGATTTGGATTTTCATATGTTCGGTCTATTAGCAAAAAAATGAATGTACAATTCGTCCAAACAAACGCAAAGGTATTTGGTTTTATTTTAGCGACTTGTAGTGGGGCAAAAATAAGTGCTCATTTTTATTGAGCCAAATGAATAGATAAGGCACTTTAAATGAATCGCTTACTTATCTATTCCTTTGGCAAAATGAGCACTTATTTTTTTATCGCCCCTTTGCTTTTCGCTACAAAAGTAGAGATTTTTTCTATTTTTGCTGCGCCTAAATCTAACTTGGGTAAGGCACAAGCCATAAAATTGACAAAAACTGCATATGAGTAGAGAACTTGCGCTTCGCGATGCACTCAGAGAAGCATTGATAGAAGAGATGCGCCGGGACGAAACCGTTTTCCTGATGGGAGAAGAAGTAGCCCAATACGATGGTGCATATAAAGTGAGCAAAGGTTTGTTGGATGAATTTGGTGCAAGACGGGTCATCGATACACCAATCGCTGAGCTGGGTTTCACTGGCATCGGTGTAGGTGCGGCCATGAATGGTTTGCGTCCAGTGATCGAGTTTATGACCTGGAACTTTGCCATCCTGGCTTTTGACCAAATTGTCAACAATGCCGCCAAAACCCTTTCGCAGTCGGCTGGTCAATTCCACTGCCCGATCGTTTTCCGGGGCCCCTCCGGAGCTGCTGGCCAGTTGGCTCAACAGCACTCCCAAACTTTTGAAAGCTGGATGGCGAATGTGCCTGGTTTGAAGGTCATTTCCTGCATCGATCCTGCCGATGCCAAAGGTTTGCTCAAATCGGCTATCCGGGATAATAACCCTGTTTGTATCATGGAATCTGAGCTCTTGTATGGTCACAAAGGCATTGTGCCAGAAGGAGAGTACTTGGTTCCGATTGGCAAAGCAGCCATTCGCCGCGAGGGTACCGACGTAACCCTGATTTCCTACAATAAAATGACCCTGGTTGCACTGGATGCAGCCACGGAACTGGCTAAAGAGGGCATTTCTGCCGAGGTGATCGACTTGCGTACGATCCGCCCGCTAGACATAGACACCCTGATCCATTCAGTGAAAAAAACCAACCGCTGCGTGATCGTAGACGAAGCCTGGCCATTTGCCAGCGTGTCTTCTGAAGTAGCATATGCCCTTCAAAGGCTGGCTTTTGACTATCTGGATGCCCCAATCGTACGAGTGAGTTCAGCGGATACTTCATTGCCCTATGCGTCTACTTTGGTGGATGCTTATATGCCTAACCCCAGCCGGGTGGTGAAAGCTGTGAAGGAAGTGATGTACGTGAAGGGTTGAGGAGTTGAGGAGTTTAGAAGTTGAGTTTGCGCCACTTGCGGAGCCTGAACTTCTAAACTCCTCAACATCTCAACTAAATCTAAGGTGCGGCTGAGAATTATCAATTACCAGTATCTCCATAATATTATCCCGGTTCAATACGCCAATCAACTTCCCATCTTCAAAAATCGGGGCGATCTCTACGTTTTCATCGGTCATCTGGTCATATACGTCATCAAGGGGCATTTGCGGTTCCAGGCGTAAGATGGTGTGGTTCATCACTTCACTCAGGTTTGCTTCCTTGCCAAAATGCCCTAGCCCTTGGATCATTTCATTGCGGGTCAGGGTGCCCACCACCTGTTCATTTTCCAGTACAATGAATTCCTTTTCCTGCCCATCCAATAAGAGGCGAACTGCGGTACCAATGGTATCGGTACTTTGTAGAGGGGTAAACTGGTGCATGATGGCGTCTTGCACCTTGTATTTTGACAATGCCGAACGGGTCGATTCATAGTTGCCTTCAGCCCCTGCCCCCAGGTAAATGAATACGCCAATGAAGACCAACCAGATGTTGCCACTCAAACCAAACAAAACCAGGCCAATCGCCAATAACTGGCCTATCCGCACTGCGATATTCGTGGCTTTGTAGCGTCCGTATTTCATGGCCAACAAGGCGCGTAAGACCCGTCCGCCGTCCATCGGGAAAGCTGGAATGAGGTTAAAGGAAAACAGCATGACGTTGGTGGTGAACAGGGAGTAGATCATGTTGTCGTTGCTAACTGGGCTCCACCAATCAGAGATGGCGGGTACGTGGCCAGTGGCGGCCAATAAGATCAAAAAGGCGATGGCCAATATAAAATTGACGGCAGGCCCCGCCAAGGCAATGAGCATTTCTTGCCAGGGTTTTTCAGGGATGTGTTCCATTGCGGCAACACCACCAATTGGGAGAAGGGTAATGTGATTGGTTTTGACTCCAAAGCGTTTGCCCATCAAGGCATGGCCAAATTCATGTAGAAGGACAAATAAAAAAAGCAGCACGATGAAAATGAACCCATTCAAACTGTCTTCAGAACGCCCGATGGTGCGGATTCCGGCCACAAAAACACCGAGGAGCAACACGATAAAGGTCCAATGCAAAAACACGTCGATGCCAGCAATTCTGGCTATTTTAAGCGACCATTTCATGGCGAGTGAGGTTTTGGTAATGTGATTTCCGCCCAAAAGCGACCTCAAGTTACAAAACCATCCCCATGCATTACTGTTCTTGGGGTATTTTCTTTATGAGGCGCTGATCAATCAGGAGTTGAGCATCTTTGGCATCCTTCTTGAATTCAATGCCTTTTTTAGTAAATCCTCTTTCCTTCAACTCATCTCCTGCCTTGTCCAAAAACAGCGGATCTTCTAGTTTTTTATAATGTCTCATGGAGTCGATGCTTTTCACCGCACCGTTGATGTCGTTTGCTTTGATCTGGGCAATGGACCGATTTCTTAGCGCAACAGTATCATGGGGCTTTTCTTCCAAAATATGATTGTAAAGTTTGATCGACTTCTGGAAATCCTTTGTCTTGGCGTGTGCATTGGCCAATGTCATGGTAGCCATCGATTCTGCGTTGGCTTTTTTAGTGGTTCTGGCAGAAATGCTATTTGCTTTTATGGTTTCTTGATAAGCTTCATCGGCTACCGCTATCGCTCCAGGCGCATCATTACCCACCAATACTCGGGAGACAATGATCAGCGCGGCCCTTTTGATGCTAGCCTGGAAACTGCCCTGGTCTCTAAACTGCAACATACTGTCCAGTTCTTCTTGTTGATTCTGGTTGTATTGGGGCTCATAAAAATTGAGTTCAATTTCACTGTTGTCAAACACCCGGCCCCAAATGACCATTCTGGCCTGGCATTTTTCGATCATGGCTTTGGCCACCGACAAGTCTACCGAACCTTTGATTTTGACAACCAATGCTGCATCCCCCTTATACTGATTGCGGGCGAAAATGCCGTCAATTTGCTCCACCAACAATTGATCCGTGATAGAATCTTTAGGGTTGAGCGTAGTGAATTGAAAAACCGCAATCGGATAAGTGGCTTTTTTATCAAATACGGGACAAGTAAATGCCGGAATGTCCACAACTTGAGTCGAGTCGTCGGGAACTGGCTTTGGATCAATTGGATCTGTTTTTGGAGTCAATCCTCGCACAACAAATACGGCCACCAAAGTCAAAACCGCCCCCGCAGCAGCATACCACCACCAAACCTGGCGATTGGGCGGAGATGTGGTAATTTTACCTCGATCTATTTGTTCCAGTATCTCGAGCACTTTATTGATGGCTTTATTGTTGGCCAGGCGGATTTGATCTTCAGTGAGTAGCCCCTGAAGTTCCTTCTCCTTGATTTGGTTGAATTCACTTTGAGCAACCTGTGCAGCACGGTAGAGCGGAGAATATTGATCAATTTGGCTTGCCAAAAAAGCGACCAGCTGGTCCAATGCTTCATCGACCTTTCCTTCAGCAACCAACTCTTTAATTTCAGTTTTCATAACCAATATATTTGGAGCTTAATTGTCATCCTTTACAATTTGATGACACTTTGAAGATATAACTCGTTTTTGGCAAAAAGTGACGTAAAATAAAGGATGTTTCACAAACTCTTAACTCAAGAATAGCGAAACTATCCAGAATTGTTAAGATTTTTATAGAACTTTAATCAATTCGCTCTGTCATGAAAATTAACGCACTACTGCTCGCTCTCTTTTCGATTAGCCTACTTGGCCTCCATTCTTGCAGCAAATCTGGTCAAAATTCCCTCACTCTGGGGCGTTATGGACAGGTTCAGAAGCTGATGCTGCCCAATGGCTGGTCACTTACCCCAGTTGGTGAACAACTCGAACTAGGGGATTTGCCACTGAATATGGTACTTTCAAGTGACAAAAGTCGCGCCATCGTCAGCAACAACGGGCAGTCCAAACACAGTTTGATGTGGATCGACACCAAAACGCGCAAAGTCCTCCATGAACTGGACATTCCCAAAGCCTGGTATGGGCTGGCTTTGAGCAAAGATGCCAAAACACTATACGCTTCTGGAGGTTACGACAACCAAATCCGCATCTACAACATTGACAACGATCGCCTGAAACTACGCGACAGTCTGGTTTTGGGCAATCGTTGGCCGAGGGGAGCAGCCTCACCGGCGGGTATGGCGCTGTCTAGCAATGAAGAACGTTTGTATTGTGTAACCAAAGGAGATAGCACTTTGTACTCCTTTAATTTACAGAACAAACAGATAGAAAAAAAGATCAAGCTCAAAGCAGCAGCCTATACTTGTATGCCGGCCCCCGATGGGAAAAAACTCTACCTCTCGATTTGGGGTGGGGAGGCCGTTGCGGTGTATAATCCTGAAACTGCGAAAATCGAAGCCGAAATCCCGGTAGGTTCCCATCCGAATGAAATGGTTTTTAGCAAAGATTCCCGGTATCTGTACGTTGCTTGTGCCGACGACAATGCTGTATCCGTAATCGACCTGCAATCTGGGCAAGTTGTGGAAACCATTGTAGCTGCTCTTTATCCCGATGCACCCATTGGCTCCACGACCAATTCAGTCGCTTTATCTGAAGATGGAAAAATGCTGGCTGTGGCCAATGCCGACAACAATTGTTTAGCCCTGTTTGATGTAAGTGAAGCCCGTAAAACCAAATCCCTAGGCTTCGTTCCTACGGGTTGGTATCCAACTTCTGTCCGTTTTGTAGGGAATCAATTGCTGGTAACCAACGGAAAAGGCTTGACCTCCAAAGCCAACCCCAAGGGCCCCAACCCTTACAAAGCCAGAACCAAAGACACTGAATACATCGCCGGTTTGTTCAAAGGCACCCTGTCTTTTATCCCAGTTCCTACGTTGGAAGAACTGCCCGCGTTCACCAAATTGGTGTATGGAAACACCCCTTATCGGAAAAACAAGGAAATGCAGGCCGAAGGGGAAACCGGCAACCCTATTCCCCGCAAAGTTGGTGATCCTTCCCCCATCAAGTACGTGTTTTACATCATTAAGGAGAACCGCACCTATGATCAGGTCTTTGGTGACATAAAAGAAGGCAATGGAGATCCTTCTCTCTGTCTTTTCCCCGATTCGGTTTCACCCAACATGCACAAACTCGCCCGCGAATTCGTCTTACTCGACAATTTTTATGTAGATGCCGAAGTGAGTGCCGATGGCCACAACTGGTCGACTTCTGCTTATGCCAATGACTACGTAGAAAAAACCTGGCCTACCAATTATGGAGGTAGAGGCGGAAACTACGAATACGAGGGTTCCAAGGAAATTGCCTGGTCAAAGGGCGGATTTTTGTGGGATAAATGTAAGGCAGCTGGGCTGAGTTACCGCAGTTACGGCATTTGGGCCGATTACGGGCACACCTATATGCCCAACCTCAAAGGACATTTGTGTACCAAGTTTGCAGGCTATAACCTTTCGATTCAGGACATTTTGCGCTTTGAACGTTGGAAGGCTGATTTTGACTCCTTATCGGCCATCGACCAAGTGCCGAGGATGAACTTCGTACGTTTTGGCAACGACCATACGGCGGGTGCCAGGGTAGGGGTGCCTTCCCCAGCTGCCATGGTGGCCGACAATGATTTAGCTGTTGGCCGTTTTGTGGAACACTTGTCAAAAAGCAAAATCTGGAAAGAATCGGTCGTTTTTGTATTGGAAGATGACGCCCAAAATGGCCCCGATCACGTGGACGCGCACCGTTCGCCCTGTTTGGTCGTCAGCCCTTACACCAAGCGCAAACACGTGGAAAGCAGCATGTATTCCACCTCCAGCGTACTACGTACCATGGAATTGATCCTGGGCTTGAGCCCGATGAGCCAATACGATGCTGCCGCCAAACCGATGTATGCTTGTTTTACCCAAAAACCTGACTTCAGTGCTTATGAGGCCAAAAGCAACCAAATCAGCCTGACCATGCGCAATACCATCGACGATTATTGGTCAAAACTCTCGTACTCTTTCGATTTGGAAAAAGAAGATCGAGCGCCCGATCTGGCCTTTAATGAAGTGATTTGGAAAGCGGTGCGGGGGAGAAACTCAAAAGTGCCAGCGCCACGCAGAAGTGCTTTTGTCATTCCGATTCAGGGTGAAGAAGAGGAAGAGGAATAATAGGCAGGATTCTGGCTCCAGACAAGGCAGCGCATCAAATGGAACAACCATTTGATGCGCTGCCTTGTTATACAAATATTAACAATTTGTTTGTACTATTGAAAAAATTTAGTACGTTTATTTGGAACCTTTCAGAAGGTTTTGCGTCTAAATTTTGTATTTGTTTTACCCAAAAAATCAAAAAAATGCGGAAGATATTATTCCTACGCGTGTTGCCACTGTTTGCAGTGGCTTCAATGCTCTCACTAAATTCCTGCGCGGTTGTCAATCCAGTTTCTGGCAAAAAACAATTGCTCGTCATGTCCGAACAGGAAGAAATTGCCCTGGGAAAGTCTTCTGACCCACAGGTGATCGCCGAGTTTGGTAGTTATGATGACCCCAAATTGCAGGCTTTCATCAATGAAAAAGGCCAGGAAATGGTCAAAATGTCGCACCGTCCTGCCTTACCTTTCCAATTCAAAGTAGTGGATTCTGACGTGGTGAATGCTTTTGCTTTACCGGGTGGCTTTGTTTATTTTACCCGGGGCATCATGGCTCACTTCAACAATGAAGCTGAATTTGCCGGGGTTTTGGGCCACGAAATTGGTCACGTTACCGCCCGACATGGTGCTTTGCAACAAAGAAGTCAGATTTTAAGTGGGCTTGGGCTCATTGGTGTACTGATCGCAGTGCCTGGTGCAGCCGAATTTGCTGAGCCCTTGTCCCAAGGAATGCAGATGTTGCTGCTCAAAAACAGCAGGGATCACGAAAGCCAATCCGATGAACTAGGGGTGCAATACTCCACCAAAATTGGATACGATGCCAAAGAAATGGCGGGCTTTTTTAGCACCATCGATCGTTTGAGCGGTGGCCCCGAAGGCCGGGTGCCCAACTTTTTGTCTACGCACCCCAATCCCTTGGATCGCTTCAAAAGGGTAGGGGAGTTAGCCGAGGCTGAACAAAAAAAGACCAACAACTTCAATTTGGCAGTCAATCGCGACAAGTATTTGCGCTTGATCGACGGATTGGTGTACGGCCCAGATCCAAAGCAAGGCTACACCCTCAATAACGTCTTTTACCATCCGGTACTCAAGTTTCAATTTCCGATCCCCGTTGATTGGCAGTTGCAAAACTCACCTCAGCAGGTCGTGATGGCCCCTAAGGATGGCAAGGCTGCTATTATTTTCAACTTGGCAGCAGAAAAAACCTTGCGCGAAGCAGCTAGCAAAACCATCAGTCAGGATTCTTTGAAACTGATCGATTCGCAAAACTTGACGGTCAATGGCTTTCCCGCGATTGCGATGGTGGCCGAGCAGACCACCAAAACCCAGCAAGGCACTCAAACCTTGCGCATCAACATTTACTGCATCCAATACGACAACAACATCTACCGCTTCTACGGCATGGCCGCAGCGGCGGACTACAATACGTATGGTTTGACCTTCAATAATACTTTCAAAAACTTCCGTGAACTGACCGATCCAGCACGCATCAACGTGTATCCTGAGCGGGTAAGCATCAAATCGGTGAATCGTACAGCTACGCTGGCAGATGCACTCAAAAGCTTCGGAGTTGCTGACAAACGCCTGGAAGAGCATGCCATTCTGAATGGTATGCAACAGAAAGATCAGGTCACTGCGGGGATGTTGATCAAAGTGGTGGAGAAGGGGAGTAAGTAGGTAAAATAATCTATGTGGTGTAAACATTCGTCATCCCGAATTTTGAAAGTCAAAATCGGGATAAAATCTAATCGCGGAGCGATTGAATTTATAATAGCCCTGGTCTTCCGGGGTAAATATCGGGTCTGATTGGTTGCAACCACGGCAGTGGTTGAACTCAATTGAGCAAAAAAATTCAACCGCATCCGCGGTTGTGAAACCATTTGCTACCGATTGACCCCGGACGACCGGGGCTATTATAAATTCAACCGCGTCCGCGGTTTGTTCAATCAAAAATTTGGGATGACGAACTGTTTACGCCCCTAAGAATTAGGGATAATGGATCAAGAATTAAACAGAGGTCTAATTATAGGAATTACGGGATGTTTAATATGTTTACTTTTTGCCTATGGTGGGCGAAAGTCAATTGAAAAAACAGGTATTGGACTTGCCTTAGGTTTTTTACTATTTGGGTATTTCACTTTCCATTCCTATAATTTACTTTATTTCTACGATATTGCAATTGGTACGACCCAAGGGACATACTATGCAGGGAAATCAGGTTATAAAATCGCTTATTCTTTTTCGTACAAAAACAAAATTTACAAATCAGGCGCTTCCATGGATTATGGAGCCAGAACAGAAAACGGGTATTACTATGTGCGCCTTTCAAAACAGTTCCCAAGCATCAATGAAATAGATTTTTCCCGCCCGGTTAAAAACAAAAAGAAACTTGATAGCCTTCACTTCATTGAATTTGAAAACCTGATTATTGAAAGAGATTACATTCCGAGAACAATGATCGCCCAAAGAGTTAACCTTTATGACTCTCAACTATACCACGAAAAATCAAAATACTTTGGCAAAACCATTACTTATCGAAAGGACTATAAATTGGTTTACCTTAGACAAGGTGATGGATTGATAGGTCATGAAATTTTGATAACCTTCGACAATTTGAACCGACAGATTGATATAAAAACCTTTATGTATTATTGTATTTCTTGTGCCGAAGAAGAACTTCTGGCTCATTTGACCTTTCCAGGTAGTGGGGATGGATTTACTATCAAATATTTTCAACCAGAAAATCCAAATGTTCTTACAGAAGAAGATGAAATAAAAACCTTAAAAGAAGAAGAATGGATAATTGATGAAAATGGCTTTTTTGTACTAAAATGATCTACCCGCAAATCAAACCACTTGTAACACAACTATTTGCCACAAAGAAAGGTTAGATTGGTAGCGATTTTGTTTTATGCAGCAGACTTAGCCCCCCTTTACAGTCTGTTTATCCCCATTACATGCCATCAAATGAAGCAACAAAAAAAAACAGACCACTTTTAGTCAAAATTGGTCGAGGGATTATTGTGCTTTTTTGCTCCATTTTGTTGCTGTTTACCGTGTTACTCTTGCTCCTCCAAAACAAAGCAGTCCAGGATTTCGCCAGAAAAAAAATTGTCACTTACCTGGAACAAAAGCTGGGCACCACCGTGGCCATCAAGCGCCTGGATGTTACTTTTCCTAAGATGCTGGTATTGGAAGGGGTTTACCTGGCCGATCAAAACCAAGACACCCTGCTGGCTGGACACCAATTGAAAGTGGACATCGACTTGTTCCAGTTGCTCAACAATCGGGTGCAAATCAACGAGATCGTTTTAAAGGGCATTACGCTGAAATTGAAACGATTGAAGCCCGATCAGCCGTTCAACTACCAGTTCATCGTAGATGCATTTGCGAGTAAGGAAGAAACACCTATAAACGACAGCACCGCCCTGATTATGGCCGTGAAAAAAATGACGCTGGACAATACCCACCTCGTATTTTTGGATGTACTCACAGGGAATAATGTGGATGTATACCTTGGGCATGCACAATTGAGTATGGCCCATATCGATCCAAACAAACTGGAATATGAAGTGCCCCGCATCGCCATTCGGGGGTTGAGAGGTAGCGTTGTACAAACTACTCCCTTGGAAATAGTTGCCATCAATACCAATCCCGATCCTGAGGTAGCCAATGAAAAACCGGAATACATCAAATTCATCAATCAGGAAACGCGCTTACAAGACGTAGACTTCGCTTACAGCAATGAAGCATCAGCGCTACAGACCAAGTTTACCTTCAAAAACTTGAATGTTTTTCCCAAAACCATTGACCTGGAAAAAAACCTGATCGCCCTTCACAATCTGGAACTAAGTGATTTTACAGGCCGCATCGACCTGAATGCCAAAACCGAGACGGAGGCAATCAAACTGACTACTCAAAATAAGCAGGAAGTACAAACAGAATACTCGCCCTGGAAATTTACCACTGACCTTGTCCGCCTTCAGAACAACAACCTGATTTACAACGACAACACCCAAGCACGCCAGCCACGGGGTATGGATTACGCCCATTTGAAGTTCCAAAACCTGACCCTGCACGGCAACAATTTTTTGTACAACCAGGATACCATCGCCCTCAGGGTCACCAAAGGGCAAATGGTAGAAGGCAGTGGTTTTGTACTGCGACAATTGCAAGCAGACTTTCAGTATACCAGCCGTGAAGTGCGTTTGGAAAAATTGTGGATCAAAACCCCTGGTTCCAGTATCCGGCGAAGGGCCATCATCAGTTATCCTTCCATCGCCGCGATTCAAGAGAAACCGGAGCTGATGGGGCTCAATTTGGACATTGAGAACAGCCGCATCCTGGTAAAAGACCTCCTGATCTTTGTGCCCTTTCTTGCCGATCAAGCGGCTTTCAAAAATCCGGAGGCCGTCTTTGAACTCAATACTCGCATGTGGGGCAGCCTGGCACGATTAAACATCCGGGAATTGCAGTTGATCGGTTTTGAAAACACCCAGGTCGACCTTTCCGGAACCATCAATAATGCGACCGACCCCGATCATTTTTCAGTAGACCTCAACATTCGTCAATTCAGTACCAGCCGCAATGACGCCCTGCTATTTGTACCACCCAATAGCATTCCCGACAGCATTACCTTGCCAGAAACGATGGCACTCTCCGGAAAAGTAAAAGGTGGAGCAGCAAAACTTGACACGGATATTGACTTGAATACTTCCTTGGGTAGCGCCCAGGTGAATGGAAGCATCAGCGATGCCGCCCGCTCCCAAAAAGCAGTGTATGCAGGCACCATCGCCGTACAAGCCTTACAAGTAGGCACGATCATCCAACAGCCGGAAACGATGGGCCCACTCAGTGCCAATTTTACAGTGGAAGGAAAAGGTTATGACCTAAAAACAGCAAATGCGCACCTTAAAGGAGCGGTCACCAGCCTCCTTTACAACAAATATACCTACCGCAATTTTCAGTTGGATGCCACTTTAGATAGGCAACAGTTTGACCTACGCGGTGGCATGAAAGACCTAAACCTGCATTTTACAGTTCAAGCTGAAGGGGAATTAGGTGGAGCTTACCCTTGTTTTGCCGCAACGCTGAACATTGACAGCATAAAAACTGGCCCACTGCACCTGACCACCGACCCAATCGTCTACCGGGGCATCATCCAAGCAGATGTTCCGGCGCTGAATCTCGACAGTTTAAATGGCCACGTGTATTTGATCAATTCCTTGTTGGTCAGCAACGATCAACGGGCAGCCATAGACTCCGTGGAATTGGTCGCCAAGTACGAGAACGGCCAACAGTCGCTGAATTTAAGCACCGATTTTGCCCGGGCCAGCCTTAGTGGCCAGTACAAACTGTCCCAATTGGGGGACATATTTATCCAGGCCATCCAACCTTATTACGCCATCCTGGATAGTACCAGTGACAGTACGCTGGTGTATGATTTTGCCCTCCAGGCCGCTGTCATCGATCATGTAGCCCTCCAGGCTTTTTGGCCCGATTTGCAGCGCATGGATGACCTTGCCATGGATGGCCATTTTTCCAGTAACGATGGATGGAATGCCCATTTGAGCTCACCTTATATTGAGTATGGGACCAATCGAATGGTCGGGCTAGAGCTAAATGCCGAAACCCAAGGTGATCACATTCGTTTCAACACCAGTGTTTCGGAAATCGGTACCGGTGAAACTTTCGTTGTGCAAAACACTCAATTGCAGGCCAATATCGCCAACAATCAAGTAGGCTTTGCGTTGCAAATCGGCGATCAAGAGAAACGCGACAAATACCGCTTAGCTGGGCTTTTTGCTCAGGAATCTGGAGGATTTTATGCACTGTCGTTGCGTTCAGATAGTTTATTGCTGAATTACGAACCTTGGGCCATCGAGGCCGACAACCAGATTCGTTTCAGCTCCACCCAGGTCAATGCCCAACATTTTAATTTGAGTAAAAACAATCAACACCTGACAATCAACAGTCGCGACAACAGCTCCAATAGCCCGCTAGAAATCCTGTTTGATAAATTCCGGCTCTCCACTCTTACAGGGTTCGTGCAGGTGGATTCATTGTTTGCCGATGGGAGCCTCAACGGAAATATTGTCTTGCATGACATCACCAAGCAATTGAACTTCACGAGCGACTTGACTATCAGCAACTTGGCAGTACAAGGAGATACCATCGGCGACATCAATGCTAAAATAAGCAATCCCAAGACCAATATTTTTGTCACCGACATCAGCATCAAAGGACAAGGCAACGATCTGGCGCTCACTGGCAACTACTTCCTCAAAGCGGAAGACAAGAGTACCATGGACTTTAATCTGGCCGTCAAAAGCCTGCAATGGAGTACACTGGAAGGCATCAGTATGGGTGCCATCAGGAACGGAAAGGGTTACCTGAGTGGCAATGTAAAAATTGGTGACAAACCTACTTCCCCAGATATTGCTGGCCAACTTGGTTTCAACGAGACCAGCATGGTCATCACCATGCTCAACAGTGAGTTTAAAATTGACAATGAACAAATCATCGCCGTAGAAAACAAGGGGCTGCGCTTCAACTCATTCACCATTCGTGACTCTTCGGATAACAGGCTCACCATCAATGGACTGGCCAATACAACCAATTATTTGAATTACACTTTTGATCTGAGCCTACAGGCCAGAAATTTCAGAGCGCTGAACACCACCAAAAAGAACAATGACCTGTATTATGGCCAGGTCTTTTTTGATACCAACGTAAAAATCACCGGTACCGAATCCGCACCAGTCGTAGACGGCACCCTGCGCATCAATGAACTTACCCGCCTAACTGCCGTGGTTCCACAAGAACAGCCCGGAGTGGTGGAGCGCGACGGGATTGTGGTTTTTGTAGACAAAGATGCGCCCCTGAACAACACTTTGTTTTTAAACCAAAAAAACAACTTAAACAAAACCAACATTCAGGGAATGGAGGTCTCGGTCAATATTGAAATAGATAAAAAAGCGATCCTGAATTTGATCATCGATGAAGGCAACGGCGATTTTCTCCGCCTACAAGGGGAAGCGGTGCTGAACGGGGGAGTCGACAAAAGTGGAAAAATAACCCTCACGGGGTCTTATGAATTGGATGA
>JAIXOO010000422.1 GCA_027486765.1 Saprospiraceae bacterium | reverse complement strand
CTTCTTCACCATCGGCAACCTCACCTGCGAAGGATATTGCGCTGAATGGTGCACATTGTTGTGTGCCACTACGCCCACCGCTTCATCGTAATTGTTCCCCCCAGTATTCATATTGCGGTCAAAACGCGGGAAGTTGCTGCTGGAAATTTCGATGCGGATGCGGTGCCCCTTTTGGAAGAAGTTACTGGTCGACATGGCGCTCAGTTCGAGCTTGTATACTTTGCCTTTTTCCATAAACACCTCCTTCTCGTAGCCCTCGCGATAGCGCACCCGCTGGATGGTTTCGTCCAGGTTGTAGGCTTTGCCGTCGGGGTACACATCAATCAATTTGATGGTGAAATCGGTGTCTTTTACATCCGAAGATACGTAGAGCGTCGTTTCAATAAAGCCACTTACTTCTACACCTTCGGCCAAAGGCTCGGTCGTATACACCAGGATATCGTTGCGAGTCTCCATTTTTTGCTGGTCAAAAGCACCACCTTGCACCGCGTTGCCCGTGCAGCACACGTTGCCACCGTAAGACGGAACGGGATTCTGCGGATCATAGGCAAAGGCATCTGGTGCATCCTTGGCCGGAGCAGTGGTACTCAATTTGCCATCGCCGTACAAACTATTGGCTTTGCCTCCACTGTTGAGAAAATAGGTGGTCATTTGCGCAGTAGCAGGCGGCCATACCTCGGAAGATTGCCACTTGTTCAAGCCCATCGTGTAGTATTGCACCTTCGGCGTTTTGGTCAAAATGCCGTTCTGCTCCCCTTTCAACCAATAATCGAACCAGCCATAGGTCAACTCATCGTAATTCAGGCGGGCATCACCTACGCTGCGCTCACCCACGATGGTGTTTTCGGTGGCTCTTTTGTAGGAACAGTGCAGGACAGGGGCGATGACCAAGTACTGATTGTTGCGCACATTGGGGTCTTTGGCGGTAGCGCGGACGTGGTTGTACAGTGCAATGTTCGGACTGCTCGATACATCGTACCAGGATACAAACCAGAAACCAGGGCGCTCAATCGGCATATTGTCGTGGTAAAGCCCCCCTTTGTACCAGTCTGGGTCATTGGGCTTGCGGCGAATCATTTTTTCGTAAACCCCCACTGGGCCATTCGCATTTTTGATGATGTCTTGCAGGGGCAGGTGTGCGAGGCCCTTACCCCAGTCAATCCGAGCCCGTTCAGGATCGAGGTCAAAAGAACGGGAAGCCCGGATCAATTGCTCCTGAGTCGCATCTTTTGGGAACATCGGACGGATCACATCGTTTTGTACCCCATACAACCAAGCTGTAAACAACATTTGCCCCGCTCCGCCACGGTACCAGTTGCCTTGTTCGTAAAATTTACCAACCCGACCAACGCCAGCACCAAAACTTTGGGGGATAAAGGTGGTTAAAGCGGGATGGTTCAAGCCGACCACGGCCATTTGCCATTCGGCAGTTGAAGAGCAACCAATCGGCGCTATTTTGCCATTGCACCAGCTTTGTTTGGAGAGCCAATCTACTGCGTCGTACCCATCGGTAGTGGGCGGTCCAAGGATATCCCAGTCGCCTTCCGAGAAGTAGCGGCCACGTTCGTTTTGTACCACATAAGCATAGCCACGTTTTACGGCCTCCAATGCGGATTGGTAAGTGCCATTGCGTTGCTCGCCGTCACCCCAGGAGTTGAAGTTGTAGGGTGTTTTGGAAAAAATGACGGGTACTTTTTTGTCGCCTTTGGGGCGGAAAATATCGGTGGCGAGGCGGATGCCATCGCGCATGGGCATCATTACTTTTTGATCGACAATTGCGATCTCTTGTAATTGTTTGAGCACGTCGGTCGGCACGGCTGTGGCCTGCGACCATAGTTTTGGCATCATGAGCATCAAGCCCAAGAGCGCATACCATAGTTGATTTTTCATACTAAAGCTGTCTTGTTTCCGAAAGATGAAAGCTAATGAATTACTGGCAAAAATGGATGACCATTTTGCAGTTCAGTGATAAATAGATGACAAAATCGGAAACTAGCTGCTGATAGCTGACTGCTCAAAGCTGATAGCTACGACCGTTTACCCAATTGTACGTTCAGGAACAAGTTCAAAAACAAAGGCTGATTTTTTACATTGGGCGCAGTCTCTGTCTCGATCATGATGGGTACTTTTTGGAAGTAAAAATCGGCCATGACGCCCACTTCAAAAGCTTTGACGAATTCATCAAAAGCACCCCAGTCAAAATGCAGGGCAACTTTGGCGTGACCGCCGGGTAAGAAACGCGATTGCCCTATTCCCTTTGAAAAACCATCCGCACCATAAATGCTGTTGATGTCGAGGAAGCGGGTTTCGTTTTCGGCAGAATATTTTTCACTGCGGAAATTGCGGTTAAAATCTTCGGGTACGTAGCGCAGCAACAAATAATAAGGCTTTAGAATTCCTAAACTGGCCCCAGCCGAATAATCCAGGCCCAGTGCCAAACCTTTGCGCCGTGCTTTTTCAGAGAGGTAGCGTTTTTCTCCGAAAGTAGCGCGCAGCGCATAAAAATTATTTTGTTTGCCGTACACAAAGCCCCGGAAGGCGCCTTCCAGTGCGGCGATTTGATTGCTTTTGTTTTGGCGGGTTTCACGCACGTGTTTGAGCTCCCCTAGTTCGATGCCCCAATAGGAGGTGCGATTGTAAGCCCGAATATTGCCAAATTGTACGCCAGCAGCGATGCCATTGGTGTGCGGTTTGAAGTTGAAGGCAAATTCTTTGTTGTAAACGACACCTTTGCGACTTTGGTAGTTGTTTTGGCCCAGCGAAAGTGTCTGTTGAGCGCTTGCCAGGAGGGGCAAAATCAAGGCGATGCCCAGGCTTATATAGCGTATGTTGATGTTTTTCATTTTCTTAAGGTTAAATTCGCCAAGAAGGAATTATATTTAAACAAACCAGCAGCAAAATGTTTGCTCCCCCTTTGATTTAAATGTACGATTTTTTGAGAAAAGGGATACATTTTGTACCCTGTTTTTCCAAAAAAGACAAATTTCTATATGCAGATCACCATTTTCAGCACCAATCCTTCACCACGCCTGGACTACGTACTCAAGGTTTTTTTTGAGCACCTGTCTTCACATACCTATACGCTTACTTACGATAAAAACAGCTACCTCAGTTCTGCTGGCGCCAAAATAAATTACAGCAAAGTTTCGCTCGATCCCGCTGAACTATGGATCGTTCCAGAAACTTTGCTGTTTCAAACCAGTCTGCAACTCCAACCTGTACAGGTAAATTGGGTGGAGGGTTGCCCTTGGTTGAATTTTGAAGAAAAAAATGCAGGGCATTTACCCGCTGATCCTTTTTCCAGTAGTTTTTACCTGCTGAGTCGCTATGAAGAGTATTTACCTTTTGTAGCGGATCAGCATGGGCGGTTTAGTGCAGCACAAAGTTTGGCCAAGCGGGAGGGCTTTTTGCAAATGGCGGCGGTACAGCGCTGGCTAAATGCCTTATTGAATGCCTTGCGGCAAACATCCCCTGGCTTCGTACACACGCCGCTGCCTTATCAGTTTGTGCCTACCTATGACGTGGACATGCCCTGGGCATTTTGTTATCGACCCTGGTGGAAACAGTGGGGGGGAAGCCTGAAGGATTGGCTTTTTGGTAAAAAACAGCGTTGGCAAGACCGCAAGCGAGCTCTTAAAAACCCCGAAAATGACCCATTTTACACTTTTGAGCAACTGCACATCTGGCATGAAAAACATGGCCTCTCTCCCCGCTTTTTCCTGCTAGTGGGGGATGCTGCAACCTATGACACCAACCCATCTCCCGATTTGCCGGCCCAACAGATCTTGATTCGGGAGTTGGCGGCGCGTTATCCTCTGGGCATCCATCCTTCCTACTTGTCCAATCAAGAGCCCGGGCGGTTGACCATGGAGAAACAGCGTTTGGAAAAAATCAGCCAACAAAACATCACCCATAGCCGCCAGCATTTCCTCAAATTGCATCTGCCAGAAACTTACCGGCGCTTGATCGAGGCGGGCATCGAGGCCGATTATTCGATGGGTTATGCCGATGATACTGGATTCCGTGCGGGTACTGCGCTGCCTTT
>JAIXOO010000245.1 GCA_027486765.1 Saprospiraceae bacterium | reverse complement strand
TACTTTCCTTTTCAAATCGTTGAAGAAGCGTTGTATACCTATGAGGATGCCGCCGAAGCCATTGAAGAAATGCATGTGCGGGGTGCTCCTATGATTGGCGCAACGGCTGCTTATGGCCTGTACCTGGCTACCCTGGCCGCTCCCGAAGGTGACGATGGGGCTGTTTTTTTGCAAACTGCGGCCAAGCGTTTAAGAGAAACCCGCCCTACGGCAGTCGACCTCTTCCATTGCATCGAACGAATGATGAACGAATTGGCTCATGCAACTGATCGGGAAACCCGCATCCATACCGCCTTGTCCACCGCCAATGCCATTGCCGACGAAAGTGCCGAGCAGTGCCGCATGATTGGGGTGCACGGCCTGGAGATTGTAAAAGCCATCAGTGCCCGCAAAGACGGCGCGCCCGTCAATATCCTTACCCATTGCAATGCGGGCTGGCTGGCTTGTATCGATTATGGAACGGCTACTGCGCCCATTTACCTGGCGCATGACCTGGGTATCCCTGTACACGTATGGGTCGATGAAACCCGGCCCCGCAATCAGGGTGGAAAAATCACCGCACTGGAACTCCAACAGCACGGCGTACCTCATACCATCATCACCGATAACGCCGGGGGCCACCTCATGCAACACGGCATGGTAGACATGGTGATCGTGGGTACCGATCGCACCACCCGCCAGGGCGATGTGGCCAATAAAATTGGCACTTACCTCAAGGCTCTGGCCGCCAAAGACAATGGGGTGCCTTTTTATGTGGCCTTGCCCTCGTCCACCCTCGACCTCAACCTGCGCGATGGCCTGAAAGAAATCCCCATCGAGCAACGCAGTGAGGAGGAGGTCAAATTCGTGTGGGGTTGGAAAGATGGGGAGATCCATAAGGTGCTGACCACTCCCTTGGAAAGCCCTGCTGCCAACTATGGCTTCGATGTTACTCCGGCCCGACTCATTACGGGCCTGATTACCGAGCGGGGCATTTGTGAAGCCAGCGAAATAGGCATTTTAGGTTTGTTTGCCGAATAACATGGATGAAGGGTACATCAAATTCCGGGCCGACTGGCAGCGACAAGCTCCATTGGAAAACAGCACGATCCTTGAATTGAATTACTGGCGGGATCGTTTGTACCAACTTGGCTTATTGGGTGCATATCCTGATGGCATTGGCTTCGGCAACATCAGCCAGCGCTGGAATGCGCAAGGCCAGTTCATCATCAGCGGATCAACTACAGGTAATTTTGCCCAGTTGGGCGCAGAGCATTATACGCTGGTCACCGCCGTGGAATTGGATCAAAATCTCTTGCGCTGCGCGGGGCCAATCATTGCTTCTTCTGAATCCATGAGTCATGCTGCTGTTTACCTGGAATGCCCCTGGGTGAATGCCGTTTTTCATGTCCACCACCGAGCCATGTGGGAACAGCTTTTGCATAAGGTGCCTACCACCGCAACGGGTGTGACTTACGGTACCCCGGAAATGGCTTATTCGATTATGCAATTGTTGCGCGATACGGATTTGCCGCAGCAGCGCATTTTTGTGATGGAGGGGCATCCGGAGGGGATTTTTAGTTTTGGGGCTACTTTGGATCAGGCTGGGGAGGTGCTGCTTAAGGCATTATCTACAATCAAAGCTTAAATTTTGTACTTCATTTTTAATTGCGAGTGTTCTAGGCGCATGCTTTCTTAGGTGCCCCTTAGGTGCCTCAGGTTTCTTAGGTGGTGAAATAATTCTTTGCCCTGCTGCGCATGGCTTTTTTCTTTTTCACCACCTAAGAAACCTGAGGCACTTAAGGGACACCTAAGTTTATTCACCCTCAATGTTTAGTTGTTTTTATGATACCATGAACTGCCCTTCCGCCAATGCTAATCCATTGACCAAGATCCTCAAGACATGTTCACCGGGATAATGCTTCCGAGTAGTAAAATCCTGAAAACGCTGGTACCGCTCCACCTGCACACTTGCTCCTGCTGCCAATTCCAGCTCCTTTATTTTAAAAACTTTCGAAGAAATTTTGCCCGAGAGCGTCTGGTAATCGATTTGATATTCCAAGCGCAGGGATTGAGCATTGGAGGCATGATTGCTCAGTTGGAAAGAAAAATCCAGTTTGTCTCCGATTGTTACTTGGGGGCTATGTTGCAAGTTTGACACTTCAACCGCCTCTGCCCCTTTTTCAAAGCCAAAGTAGGCCAACGCTTCGGCATTCCCTTTTTTCAACAAACCCCGACACGCATGCCGTACAATCCAATCGGTATCCGGGTGTTGACCCAGCCAGCGACCAGCAATGTCCAGTACTACTTGCGGGTGCTCTTTGGCAATGTCGTTGAGGTTGTTGGCTACCGAGCGGCGGACGGTTTCGGCGGGGTCGTTTTTAAGTTTTTCCAAAATGGGTAAAATCGGCGCTGGATCGCGTTTGAGCGCAGGAACACCCATACCCC
Source organism: Saprospiraceae bacterium (assembly GCA_027486765.1). Classification (GTDB taxonomy): domain Bacteria; phylum Bacteroidota; class Bacteroidia; order Chitinophagales; family Saprospiraceae; genus Haliscomenobacter. The sequence continues at coordinate 48,446 of JAIXOO010000245.1, read as the reverse complement.
AGGGCAAACGTGGGCGGATGCCTTCACTGGCCAGGCGGCGCAGCATCGGACTGGGGTGATCAGCCCAAGTCAACATCTGGGCGTACATCCGCTCTGGGTATTTCAGCAAAAAAGGCCGTACCGTAAATTCACAACTGCTCCAGCGGGTCACCGTTTCAATGGCCGGGATGGAGGCATCAGGGTCGTCTACACCATGGGCTTCGATGAATTCGGGTAAAAAAATCCATTGAAAGGTCAGTTTTTCCCCGTGTTGATCGATGTAGGATTGAGTAACGTCGCACACGATTTTGAGGGCATCGCGATAGGCGGTAGGTAGGCAAGCTCGGAGGGCATGGGCAATGTGCCGGGTGCGTTGTTTGAGTTCAAGACCTTCGTAATGCTCGTCAAAAACCTTTTCTAGGAAGGTTGTGATCGAAAAATCGGGCCATGTTTTTTTGACAAGTTCTGCAAAAGGGTGGATTAGGGGACGGGAGAAAATGTTTTTGAGTGGCTCAGGCATAGAAAGTTAATTTGCCTGAAAAATAAACAAAAAATGCAATAAAATAATTTTTTACTACAAAAAAAAGACATAACCAATAGGAGCTTTTAGTGCTGGGCCATTAAAGGCCAAGAATCTTGAGGTTTTACCAAATAAATATCAACTACATTTGTCATTCAGCTTACCTAAAATACCTGAAATGCGTAACCCTTTACTCGGATTAATTTTTATGCTTTTTATTTCACTATTTGGTATTGAACTTTCTGCACAAAATGAATTTGATCGAAATGGCTTTGCAATCCGCTACCTCTCTTCGAACTTCCAATGGCCGTTGAATGAAGGTTGGAGCAATTTTAAAGAATTCAAAAGAGCAGGACTTGAATTTGAATATTTCCGTTACCTGAACAAATCCTTTGATCTAAGCGTACCATTGCGACTCTTTGCTGGAAATATCCCACCGGGTTTCAATGGCTCTACTAATCAAAAGGGCTACATTGGCCTTGATGCCATGATCAATTACAATATTGTCAGGGATAAATTGATTAGCCCCCGATTGTTTGTAGGAGCAGGCCTTCAAGCTGCAGACTTAAAATCACTGTCCATCAATATCCCCTTTGGATTGGGCTTGAATATTAAGCTGGATGAAGATGTATACCTTTCTAGTACCCTGGGTTACCATGCGAACACCGATGGGTTCAAAGATCACCTGATGGCTGGCTTGGGGGTACAGTTTTCCCTTGGTGGAAAACGCGAACCAACTCCTCCCAAAGTACTCGACCGTGATGGCGACGGTATCAGTGACGCTAGCGATAAATGCCCTGATGTGGCCGGTATCTCTTCACTCATGGGGTGCCCCGACAAGGATAGCGATGGCATCACCGATGCCGATGATAAATGCCCCGACGTAGCTGGCCTTGGTTCTCTGATGGGCTGCCCGGACAAAGACGGCGACGGCATTACCGATGCCAACGACAAATGCCCCGATGAAGCTGGCCTCGCCGAAAACAATGGGTGCCCTCCATCCGACACCGATCGGGATGGTGTGATCGACAAAGAAGACAATTGCCCCGACGTGGCCGGAACCAAAGACAACAAAGGCTGCCCTGAGAAGTCGATGGTTGTTACTGCCAAAGACAAGATTTCCGGAGAAATACTTCCAAATACAGAAATTGGGTTGGTCAATAGCAGTGGCCAAGTCATTAAAACCGGAACAACCAATAGTATGGGGGTCTTGGAACTTGCCAATTTGCAGCCCAATGACTACGTCCTTCAGGGCAAACTTTACGATGTGTCCCTTGAACCTGCTGACATTAAAATGAATGAATTTAATGCTTCAACTGCGGTTCAGAAAACGATCTATTACAATGATCCCAATTTCATCATAGAAGGCAAGGTATTCTATTGCAATACGCCCAATCCATTGCCGGCTGTTTCCCTCAATCTGAAAAACAAAGCCGACAACTTTATGAAAACCACGATTTCAGATGCGAGTGGGAAGTACATTTTCCATCTTGCCGCAAGGGCTACCTATGAGTTGTATGCTAAAAAGGAAAGTTTCCTTTCACAGGTGGTCGAAGTGAATGCGAATACATACAACCGCAGCAAATCGTTATTTGTAAAATTGGAAATTTGTGCGGAGAAAGTGGATTGTGGCGATGCAATCCGTTTGAACAATATCCTCTATGACCTCGGCAGTGCCAACCTGCGCACCGATTCTTATGCTGACCTGAACAAACTCGTACAGTTTATGGGGGATAACCCTTCGGCAATAGTCGAATTATCCGCGCATACGGATAGCCGTGGCGGTGCCGACAGCAACCTGAAACTGTCTCAAGGCAGGGCGAACGCTGCTGCTAAGTACCTCATTTCAAAAGGCATTGCTGCCTCTAGGGTGCAGGCTCGTGGTTTTGGCGAGTCGATGTTGCTAAACAAATGCACCGACAATGTGAAATGTAGTGAAAGCGACCACCAGGTCAATCGCCGTACTGAATTTAAGGTCGTGTGCCCCAAATAAGCGGAGCTCAGGATTAAAACCTTTGATAAACATACACTGGCAAAAGTGTTTTGCTGGAATTTGTTCTCATTATCCCTGCCTCTGTAGACGTGGGGATAATGGGTGCAGATCTGAAGGCCATGAGTAGGACTAAAAAATCCGTTTTAATCCGTTAAATCCGTGTCATCCGTTTTGCCATCATGCCGCTTTGGTTGAATTAAATCAAGTGTGAGCAATTATCATTATTATTTCTTATCGCTCGTTGCTAAACGCCTCCAAAACCGCATCCACACCCCATCCTTTGGCCTCAACGTAATCAGCGGCTGCGGCACCACCTCATGCCCAGGCTCCAGCGCAAAATCATACCTCCGCGCCATCTCCGCAATCACCAACTGCATTTCCATCAGGGCAAAATGATTGCCAATGCACAAACGCGGGCCACCACCAAAAGGCAGGTAAGCAAAAGCTGGGATTTTGGCGTTTTTGGCAAAACGTTCCGGGCGGAAAGCTTCAGGATTCTCCCAATGCGCAGGCGAGTGGTGCGCGCCATAAATGTAAGTCGCCACAATCGCACCTTTGGCAATCTTGATGCCGTTGAATTCGTCATCTTCCACCGCCATGCGGTCGGTGATCCAGGCTGGAGGGTAGAGGCGCAAAATCTCGTCGACCACCTGACTCAGGTATTCCAGTTTGGGGAGGTCTTCAAAAGCGACCGTCCGCTCCCCTACTACTATTTGCAGCTCTTCCCGGATTTTGGCGAGCGCCTCCGGATGTTGGCTTAACAAGTACCAGGCCCAGGCCAGGCCATTGGCGGAAGTTTCATGGCCAGCTACAAAAATAATTTTCAACTCATCCAGCAACTGCTGTTCGTTCATGGCCTCGCCAGTATCCTCGTAACGCGAATCGAGCAACATTTGTAAGAGGTCGTCGCGGGTTTCGCCGCTGTTTTGGCGTTGGTGTACCAGTTTGCGGATGGCATCTTCCAGGTCGGCCGCGATGTTTTCATGTTCTTTGATTTTGCCACTCAAGGCCCGCCACCAATTGAGATAAGGCTGGCGAATCAGTTGAATCACAAAAGCCTGAATCTGGGTGATCTGCCCGCTCATTTTTTGCACCTGCTCCTCGGGCACGCTGATGCTGAAAATCGAACGCATGATGATGCTGAAAGCCATGTCCATCATGTGCTCGGCCATGTTGACCGGCCCAGCTTTGATTTCTTCGTCAAATTCGCCCAAACGCTCCTCGATCACCTCGTTCATCAAATGAGTCAAACTAGCCAAACGGGAGCGGTGAAAACTGGGCTGAATCAAGCGGCGTTGCCGCAACCAATGGTCGCCATCAATGGTCAACAACCCCTTCCCTATAAAATGCCCCAAATGTTCGAAGTGAATCGGGGATTTTTTATAAGCCCGGTGGTTTTTTTGCAGAATATGTTGGATAAAAGCAGGATCGGCGGTGAAGGTGGCCGGAATGATCCCACCAATGTAAAAGCGGTAGGTGTGGCCGTATTCAGCCATGTTGCCCCGAATGGCAGTGAGGGGGTCGCGGAGAAATTTGAGCGAGCTAATGAGGGTTTTGAAGCGGGGAATGGTGGGGATGGTGCTGGACATGGTGCTTATGGATTACACAGGTTATCGTTATCCCAAAGCGATACATTAGCACAAAGGACACAAAGGCAGCACAAAGGACACAAAGTTAGACGTTGACAAGTCTTTGTGTCCTTTGTGCTAATCTATCGCTTTGAGTCAATTTTGATAGTGACTCCTACTGCTTGCAAATGGTTGTGAGAGCTTTACACCAAACTCAATTCCGGTACCAACGCCATCTCCTTCTTCAAATGCTCATAATTCCCCTCCGAAAGTGGCACCAACGGAATCCGCACTTCTTTGCTGCACAGCCCCAAAATCTCCATACCTGCTTTCACTCCCACCGGATTGTTTTCGATGTACAACCAGGGGTGAATGTCCAACAACTCGGCATTCAAGCGGGCGGCGGTGGCGAAATCACCTTCCAGGGCGCTGCGCACCATCGCAGAAAAATGCGCAGGATACATGTTGGCAATCACCGAAATGGCTCCATCGCCCCCGCAGGACATCATGGGTACGGTGAGTGTATCTTCGCCAGAAATCACTGCAAAATGCTCGGGGCGGTGTTTGAGGATTTTCATGGCCTGCTCCAAGTTCCCGGAGGCTTCCTTTACCCCCGCAAATTTGTCGCTGCTTTCCGCCAGGCGGAGGATGGTTTCGGGTTTGACGTTGCTACACGTGCGCCCCGGGACGTTGTAAATGATAATAGGCACTGGTGAAATCCCGGCGACCTGCATGTAATGCTGGAAAATTCCCTCTTGTGGCGGTTTGCTGTACGCCGGGCTGCTCGACATGATGGCATCGAAGCCTTCCAGATTGTAATTGCGGATCTTTTCTACCAGTGCCTCCGTAAAATTGCTGCCGAACAGACCGGCAACCAGCGGCTTGCGCCCCTTCACCACTTTGATGGTAAAATCAAATACCTCCCGACATTCCTTGCTGCTGAGCGTAATGGCCTCTCCAGTGGTGCCCAGTGACACCAGGTAGTCGACGCCCCCCTGGATGACATGCTCAATGATGGTTTCGAGGGCATCGTAATCTACTGCTTTGTTGCGAAAAGGGGTAACCAGTGCTACACCCGTTCCTCTAAACTTTGCTAGCCCCATGTTTGATATTTGTCTTGGTCAACAACTGCTCCATCTCGCGGATGAAGTCCATCACACTATTTTTATTGCGTACATCGATCATCAGATCGTAGCAGTATATGTTATTGGTGCTCGGGCCGATTTTGAGGTGGGCGTTGGCCAGCGCGGAGATGTACTCCACGTGCTGATTGGTCAGTGGGTTGAGGGTAATCAGGATGTCGTAGGCCCCTTGCAAGAAGGTTTCTACACTTTTACCCCCCGGGCGCAGCGCCCAATCGATGTTTTTGCGGTTGAAATAGCCAAAGGTGAAGTCGGGGCTTTCCTGCTTGCTGTCGAAAAAGCCGAGGAGCTTTACCTTTTTGCCCAATTTGCTCAATTTTTCAGCGTAGCTGAGGGCGGTTTGCCGCTTATCGTTGTCGGTGGCGTCAAAAATGAGGCCAACGGTTTGAGCTTCTTCAAAATTCACCCTTTTGCGTTGCATTGCTTTTTGCAGTTGCAGTTTGCTTTTGAGGGTACTGTTGCGAAAATAGTTCTGAATATTGCGAATGATGTCCATTTGTTTTGCTTTGTAACGCAGAAAAGTTACTTCCAGATTTTATGCGTTATACTCTGTGGGCTTACTTTTCTTCAGTTCCTAGAGTCTCATCAACGTATTCGTATTCGCCCATATTGGAATATTTATCCACCCGTGCGTCGATGAGTTCATCAATGGTCATGGTTTTGAGCTCGGCCAACGATTTTTTGATGGCTTCCTTCAGAATATAGGCCATTTCTTGAGGTGCAGAATGCGCTCCACCAATGGGTTCTGGAATGATGCCATCCACCAGGCCATTGGCGTACATGTTTTCCGCCGTCAGCTTGAGGGCTTCGGCTGCTTGCTCTTTGTAGTCCCAGGTACGCCAGAGGATGGTGGAACAGTTTTCGGGAGAAATCACCGAATACCAGGAGTTTTCCAGCATGAATACTTTATCTCCCAAGCCGATCCCAATCGCACCGCCCGATGCACCCTCCCCAATGATCACACAAATGATCTGGGTTTTGAGTTGGGCCATTTCAAAAAGATTGCGGGCAATCGCCTCGGCCTGGCCACGTTCTTCGGCTTCAAGCCCTGGGAATGCGCCCGGAGTATCGATCAAGGTAATGACCGGAAACCCAAAACGTTCGGCTATTTTCATCAGGCGCAGTGCCTTGCGGTAGCCATCGGGGTTGGCCATACCAAAGTTGCGGTATTGGCGCATTTTGGTGTTGGTTCCTTTTTGATGCCCGAGGATCACTACGGTTTGTCCATCAATTTCAGCCAAGCCGCCGACAATGGCTTTGTCGTCTTTTACATAACGGTCGCCGTGCAGCTCGATGAACTTGTTGCACATCTCCTTGATGTAAAACAGGGTATAAGGCCGCTCGGGGTGGCGCGAAAGCTGCACGCGCTGCCAGCCAGTAAGGTTGTCATACAGTTCCTTGCGCTTGTCGGAAATTTTGGTCTCCAGGGCTTTGATCGACTCGGAAACGTCGATTTCTCCGCTAGCGCCGATTTCCTTGAGCTTTTCCAGTTGCTCGTACAATACTTCCAACGGCTTTTCAAACTCCAAAAAGACCATAGCTGTGCAATTAGATTAGAGGGGCAAAATTAACAATTACCTGTATCGAAAACGGAAAGCGCAGTTTTTTTTTATTTTTTGATGAAAATGAGTTGCAAGTTAGCGGAACTCACTTTACATTTGCAGCCACGCTAGCGAAAAGCGCCTGCGTGCGTTCCAGGGGTGCCAGATTTGCCGCCTCTGTTGCAATATAAAGTTTCGATCTATCGGGCAAATTTTGCGGTTACCATTTAATATGGGCAACCGCAAGGGTTGCCCCAACATGGTTCGGTAGTTCAGTTGGTTAGAATACCTGCCTGTCACGCAGGGGGTCGCGGGTTCGAGTCCCGTCCGGACCGCCAACAAGTAGGGGCAACCTTCACGGTTGCCCAATACGAAAGAAAATAGATCGAAACAAAAAAATACCGTTGGTTCGGTAGTTCAGTTGGTTAGAATACCTGCCTGTCACGCAGGGGGTCGCGGGTTCGAGTCCCGTCCGGACCGCAAAAAAGCTCAGCAAATCGCTGGGCTTTTTTCGTTTTTGGTGGTTTTATTTTCCTTGTTCGCTTTTATCCAATTCTATCAATGCTGTTTTCTGTAATTTGCTGGTCAATTTTTGACTAAATTGATCAGCAATGCTCTACCAGGAATTTCAACCCAGTGACCTCTTGAAACCTTATGTCAAGTGTTACTATCTGATGGAAACTTCATCGGATCTTGAAGACAAGGCTTTTGCTACGGGTTGTATTGAAATCATGTTCAATTTGGGGACTGGGTATTGGCAAGTCTGGTCAGGGAACCAATTTGTAACCAATCCTTCCATCGAACTTTGGGGGCAAATCATCGAACCCCTGGCTTTTCGCTCCATTGGGCACAATGTCATGCTGGGTGCCCGCTTTTTTCCACATACTGCGGCATTCTTTTTGTCAGGCGGTATTCAACAATTTAATGACGGAGTGGCTGATTTCAGTGGAATAGGAGGCAAGGCCGTACAAGATTTGCATGCACAATTATTGGAGGTAAATTCCCTGCCACAGCGCCTTGAATTGCTGGAAACTTATCTGCTGACTCAGCTTGCAAAACAGGAAAAAAGCCTGCACAAACTTCCCTTGCTCAACCAGATCATGCAGGAACTTCAGCAGGATAATTTTTTTGAACAAATCAATCAAGTTGCCCGGCGGCAAGGGATCAGTTCACGTTATTTGCAAAAAATCTTCCTGCAATACACAGGTTTGAGCCCCAAATTGTACAGCAAAATTCATCGCTTTCAAAATAGCCTGCTTTTGGTGGCTCAAAAGGAGTCCAACCTAACCAACATTGCCTACGACTGCGGCTATTTTGACCAATCGCATTTTATTCGCGACTTCAAAACCTTTACTGGCTTTTCGCCTTCTGCATTTTCTCCTGAAGGCTCCTCAGCCCTTTTGATTTCTCCCAATAAATAATGGCTTGTTCGCTTTTGTCCAATTCTCGCTTTTCTGATTAGCCTAACTTTGTCAAAAAAGAAAAGCATGTCCACAAATTTCGAACAGTTCAAAGCCTTGCACCACGCCCCTGATTTATTGGTGCTCCCCAATGCCTGGGATGCCAAAAGTGCCTTGCTCTTTCAGGAAAAAGCCTTTCCCGCAGTCGGTACCTCAAGCGCAGCAGTAGCGGCTAGCCTCGGTTACGAGGACGGAGAAAAAATGCCGCTTGAGGACTACTTGTTTGTGATCAAACGGATACTGGCCAGCGTAAAAATCCCGGTAAGCGTAGACTTCGAAATGGGGTATGGAAAAACCCAAGCGGCCATTTTAGCCAATTTGCTGAAATTGTACGAATTGGGAGTCGTTGGTATTAACCTGGAGGATTCGACCATTGAAAATGGAAAACGGACTTTGCAAAATGGCAATGCATTTGCAGATACTATTGCCTACCTTAAAAACAAGTTGAATGCTGAAGGAGCAGCGCTTTTCTTCAACATCCGCTGCGATACGTATCTCCTCAACTTAAAGAACAAACAGGAAGAAAGCACCTTGCGCTTGCCGCTATATGAAGCCGCAGGTGCAGACGGAATTTTTCTGCCCTGCATCACGCAGGAAGCAGACATTGTAGATGCCCTAAAAAGTACTCAACTCCCTTTAAACGTTATGTGTATCCCTGGCTTGCCAGATTTTGTTACGCTGCAAAAATTGGGCGTAAAAAGAGCAAGTATGGGGCCTTTCTTTTTGAATAAAACCTATCAAAAAGCAACTGAGCTATTGCAAAAGCTTGCCGAGCAGCAAAGTTTCTCGGCATTGCTTTAAGATACCGCTGCGGTTAAGCTTCAGAAAAGCGAGGGGCTGCCTGATTTTCACCCAGAATACTCCCAATACGAAAAACCACAATCTCCTCCTTCAACCACAATGGCCGCAGTGTATCCTGGGCCCGGCAACAAATCCTGTACATACCAACGTGCCCGCGCTCCATTGTCACTTGGCAATAGGATCGGCGACAAAATGCGTCCATCAACCCCGGAAACATCAAACGTTTCGATTGGAAACGAAAGCCCTTCCCCAGTGGCTTTGATTAATGCTTCTTTTCTGGTCCAGTATTGAAAAAATAGCTCATTCCGTTTGGATTCAGGCACTTGTTCGATTGAGTTTAGCTCAGCCTCAGCGAAGAACCTGCTTGCAATTTGTTCGATATCAACATCTGCTTGAATCCGCTCAAGGTCAATGCCGATGTTTCGATTACGGGTAAAGGCGTACAGTACCATGTCATCGGAGTGCGATAGGTTAAATTGAAGGGAATCATCTCCAGAGGCGCTTGCCAGAATTGGCTTCCCATTGCTGCTGTATTGAAATTGGAGGGCATGAGGAGGTTTTTGCAAATACGCACCCAGAATTTGACGCAGGATCCCACGTGCCCTAATGAAGCGTCTTTGGTCTTTTTCGAAGCGAAAGCGACTGGCTCTTGACAACTCATCGGCGGAGAGTGTTCCCAACAAACTTTCCTTTGGAGCTTTACTTAAATCAAGGAAGGCCCGCCAGACCTGAACTTCGTTCGGAGGGATCAATCTTCCGGGAATGGATGGCCGCCATTGGCTTTCACTTGTCTCCATATTTTAGTAGATTTCCTATCGTTTTCTGCGTTCGAGCTCCATCATCATGCCATGCTTTGGGCGCAGGTTAATCAGCTGCAGCAGCTCTACAGGGTGCCCTGGCACCAATTTCAAACGCCAGGATTGAGCAATGGTCGCCAATACCAGCACACCTTCCAACCAGGCGTAAGGCTCACCAATACAAGCACGTGGCCCTCGGCTAAACGGAAAATATTCATACTTCGAACTTATTCTCTGCGCATGTTCTTCCCAGGTATCGGGGTCAAAGGTCTCCGGATTTTGATGGAAGCGGGCATCATGATGGATCAGATACGGGCTCATCAGTACAATGGTGTCAGCTGGCACAAGGTATGGGCCAATCTCGAAATCTTCCACCGCCTGACGGGTGATGAGGTAAATGGGGGGGTAGATTCGCATGGATTCCCCCAGAACCATCCGTGTATACTTTAGTTGCGGGAGGTCTTCCACCGTAGGTATCCGACCCTGTAATACCTGATCTAGTTCTTCATGCAATTTGGTTTCGGCAGCAGGATTTTGTGAAAGCAGGTACCAGGTCCAGGTAAGGGCAATCGAAGTAGTGTCAAATGCGGTTAGGAAAAGCGTCAATGCTTCGTCGCGAATTTGTTGGTCACTCATTCCACCTGCACTATCTTGGGCATCAAGCAAAAGTGAAAGCAGATCTTCGTGCTCAATTTTACTTTGCCGGCGTTCGGCAATGATTCTGTTGATGGTCTCGTCCAGACGTGCTTTGGCGTTGTAAAACTTGCGGGTGCTGCGGAGGGGAAGTTTGAACAACCATTCGGAAAATGGCAGCGAAATTCTTCCAAATAAGCTCATGACATCTTTCAATGCCTGGTTGATTTCCGGCGTTTCTTGCTCGGTATCTACGTTGAACAAAGTTTTTCCAGAGATGGCCGTGCTCATCCTGATCATTTCTTCAAACATATCCACCTGTGTGCCATCTTCCCAACCATTCATCAGGCTTACCGTACAATCCGTCATGGCTGGTGCATAAGATTCCAGCATTTTGCGGTGGAAAGCGGGTTGAATGATTCGCGATTGGCGCTTATGAAACTCCCCTTCACTGGTTAGAAGTCCTTCTCCGATGAGTTCTTTGGCCATTTTGAGCGGCCGCCCTTTCACGAAGTTGCTATTTTGAGTCGAGAGTACTTCTTTGATGTAATCGGGATGATTCAGCAAAACAACCCGAATAGGGCCAACTTTGAAATGAACGATATCGCCATGTTCATCAGCGATCCTTTTTAAAAAACCGAGACTATCCCGTTGGAAGGGGAACAAATGACCAAGTGGAATTTTCGTCTTCGGCCCCGGAGGTAGCTTAGTTTTGTTTATAGTATTCATGTCAACGAAATCAAAAATGATAAATAGCGCAGCCCACCTGAATCCCCGAACCCACCACAATCATCAATGCGGTTTGGCCTGGTTTAGACCACCCTTTTGTATTGGCATGTTCCATAGCATAAGGAAGGGAAGAAGAAAACAAGTCGGGCCCATCCCCAACCGCATCAACAAACCGCTGTGTAGGCAGATTCAAGGCTTCGCTCAAACGAGTAATGAAGTCAGTGGAAATTTGTGGCGGGAATACCCAATCAATTTGTTTGAGGTCGAGCTGCTCCAGTTCTAGCAATGCTTGCACCGCTGGCAAGATGGCCTCAATGTACAAGGCTTCGAGCTTGGGTTCTTTCTCCACATGAAGATGAGGCATCACCTCCTTGAGATCACAATGAGAGGTATAAGCAGGTAGAGATTCCTCCTGATAACTGAACAGAAACCGAGAAAAACCCCGGCCCTCTGCTGGATGTGCGTCCAGGATAAATGCTGAAGCCGTTTCCCGAATGCCTACCAGCTCATCGGGAAACAGCGCGGCATTGTTTTCATTTTCCGCAGTGACAATCATGGCTGTTTGGCATTTCCCAGCTGCAATCATCTGCTGGGCAAGGTAACAGGCATTCAGAAAGCCTAAAGCGCCGTTAAAGACATCAAAGGCAAAGGTTTTTTGGTCACCTGGGCCTGTACCCGTTGCATTCATGCCCAATTCACCCGCCAACAGGGCGGCGTAGGCTGGTTCCAAAACGTAGTCGCTGCGGTAAACTCCGCTGTAAATCAACAACCCAATATCATTGCATTGGTAAGCGGATTGTGAGAGGCAATTGTTTGCGGCATGACTGAGCAGCGCGAATGAATCCCCCCTTTCAATGGTGGCTTCCGGAATAGTTCCCACACTTTCGATGCGAATGCGAGGGCCAGTCCCTTTTTTATCCATATACATCCGTTTAGTGGGCGTTTCCTGGGGCTCGGAAACTTGTTCTGTCTTCATTCCTCGGAGTCGATCCGGTAAATCATCAAAAACATACAAAGCGGTCCCTGTAGTAAGACCGGAAGCGGAGACACTAAAAATTACTTTATCGCCGGATTGGATCTTCTGGTTCTGGATTTGATCGGCCAGCGCAACAACATGCGAGGTTGAAGCAGTATTGCCCCGTTGCGCCAAGTTGTTGATGGTATTGCCATCGTGACAAACGGTGTTGTCCAGCAAGCGATTGATTTCGTTCCGGGCGCTGTTAAGCGTCGTACTCGAAGTCTGGTGCATGATCAAATGCTGAAAACTTTCAGCCCCCCATCCGCCCCGTTCTAGCACATCCATGGCGTGTTTTGCACCGGATTTGACGGCTACGTCCGTCAGGTTGACTGAATCGGTATACATGATCATGCCGCCTTGTTCGGAGGCTTTGGCAATGCAGTATTGGCCGTAACGACCGAAGGTTTGCATATCAATTTCCTGAAAACCAGTTTGCTGGTCAGCGGCTTGCTCCAGGATCAGCGCGGCTCCAGCGTCCCCCAGCGTCAGACAAGCCATGCGCGAATCCATAAAGCCTTCGATCTCACGCTGCGCACTTTGGGTGAGGTGGGTGATGTATTCCCCGCTGACCACCATACCCCGGCGAATCGCTCCGGCTTTCAGGAACGCATCCACGATGTAGATGCCCGTAAACATGCCAGCGCAAGCATTGGTAATGTCAAAAACGAGGGCATTGGAAAAATTGAAATGCTGCCTGAGCTTGATGGAAGTGCACGGTTCGAAGGCGAGCAAGTTTTGACCATCATACCTGGATATGTTGCAGCAAATCAGCAAATCGATGTCCGCTGAATGGTGTTTGGAATGGCTCAGGCACTCGGCAACTGCACGTTTGGCCAGATCGATCGAAAACTCGTGCTGCCCCGCTACCCGCCGGTTTTTTATACCCGTAACTTTTTCAAATGGGAAAGGAATCAGGTTTTTACACCCTTTTATTACCTCGTCGGTGGACAGTACTTGGGGCGGAAGATAAACCCCAATACTTTCAATGATAGTGTTCTGTTTCTGATCCATAACTCCGCAACTGTTCGAATGTTCAAGCATTTTCTCTGCTGAAAGGTATAAATTGTTTTTCTGAAATAATGAGAAATAAATGCGCAAATAATTCCTTGATTGCAAAATTTTTTCTTACCTTAACGAGGCAAATGTATTTTAAAATTTTGAGCGCCAGAGTGGCCGATTTCCCTTCAGCATTCCCGAATTACATTTACGCTTTATTCATGTTCAGGTCAGTACTGGGCATGGCAAGTCTATTAAAACAGTTCTTCTTCAATGAAGTCAAATGTACGATATGAAACAGCCTCCCACTTCATTGGTTGATACATTAAGGCGGCGTGCAAAGGAGCAGCCTGACAAGTTGGTTTATCGTTTTTTGGTAGATGGGGAACAGGATGAAATCATTTTGACCTATGCAGAGTTGGATCGACGAGTGCGTTCAATGGGAGCACTGATCCAGTCTTTCACCCAACCTGAAGACCGGGTACTTTTACTTTTCCCACCGGGTATAGATTTTATTGTCGCTTTTTGGGGCTGCCTGTACGCCGGGGTCATAGCGGTTCCTGCCTATCCGCCTCACCCTGCCCGACTGGAGAAAAGCCTACCAACCATTCTCCGCATCATTGCTGATGCCAGACCAAGTACAGCTCTGTTGAGCTCGGCGCTCGCCACCGCAATCCGTTCTCGGAATGAGATCAAGTCTGCCTTTGGCAATATTCAGCTGCTGGTAGCCGATCAGGCTGAACTGGTTGATTGGGCAGAACAATGGCAAGCGCCTGAAATTGAGGTAGATGACGTGGCTTTTCTCCAATATACCTCCGGCTCAACCACCATTCCCAAAGGAGTTGTCCTCAGCCATAGCAATCTACTCCACAACATGAGATTGATAGAGCAGTGCTTCGGAGCAACGGAGGAAACCCATGGCGTCCTTTGGTTGCCGCCTTACCACGATATGGGGCTCATCGGAGGGATTTTGCAACCCGTTTACACTGGTGCACTGGCCACCTTGATGCCACCGATGTTGTTTTTGCAACGTCCCTTTCGTTGGCTGGAAGCCATCTCCCGCTTTCGGGCCACGGTCAATGGCGCACCTAATTTCGCTTACGATCTATGTGTGCGCAAGATCAAACCAGAACAAAGAGAGCTCCTTGATCTCAGCCATTGGGAAGTTGCTTTTAATGGAGCGGAGCCAGTGTACCACAAAACCTTAGCACAATTTGCTGACTACTTCGCACCTTGCGGTTTTCGTCCCGAAGCTTTTTTACCTTGCTACGGGGTTGCCGAAGCCACCTTATTGGTTGCAGGAGGTCCCAAATCAAAACTTTCTACCCAGCTCAACCTACTCAATTCCGGTCTTGAGCAAAATCAGGTCATCCTTTCTTCTGGAAATCAGGAGGGCTCCCGGACACTGGTCAGTTGTGGGCAAACCCTACCCGATCAGCAAATTACAATCGTCAATCCAGAAACCTTGATACCCTGTACTGCGGATGAAGTTGGAGAAATCTGGCTGAGTGGCCCCTGTGTGGCAAGTGGATATTGGGGCAAAGTATTGGAGACCGCGCAGGCTTTTGGTGCCCGCCTCGCAAATAGTGAGGAAGGGCCATTTTTGCGCACGGGCGATCTTGGTTTTTTGAAAGATGGCGAGTTATACGTTGCGGGAAGGATAAAAAACCTGGTTATCGTCAATGGAAAAAACCACTACGCCCATGACCTGGAAAGAACCGTGGAAGGAGCTCATCCAGCCATTTGGCCAGCGGGCTGCGCTGTTTTTTCAATCAACAATGATGGACCTGAGCGCATTGTTGTCCTCGCTGAGGTAAATGTTAAGCTCCTTGAAAAAGAAGAACTTGTGGCAAAAGCCATTCGTGAATCCATTGCGCAACACCACGACTTGCATGTCGATGACATCCAGCTTATTCCGCCGGGGGGCATCCCCAAAACGACAAGTGGTAAAACCCGACACTTTCTCTGTAGACAATCCTATTTGGACGGAACCTTAAAGAAATTCTCATTGATATGAAATTTGGCCTATTTATCGACCTACAATTGCCGCGCCCCTGGCAAGACGGGGACGAATCCAGACTTTTCCAGGAAGCCTTGGAACAAGTGGAACTGGCAGACCGGATTGGTATTGATTATGTGTGGGTACAAGAGCATCACTTTTTGGAAGAATACAGTCATTCCTCCGCCCCGGAAGTTTTTCTGGCTGCTTGTAGCCAACGGACCAAAAACATCCGGCTGGGGCATGGGATCGTGGTAATGTCGCCAAAATTTAATCATCCAGCCAGGATTGCCGAGCGTCTTGCTACCCTTGACCTCATCAGTGGTGGGCGGGTAGAGTGGGGTACAGGCGAGTCAGGGTCGCGCATAGAGCTGGAAGGTTTCGGCGTCGACTTTGTCGACAAACGGCCCATTTGGGCTGAATCGGTCCGAGAGACGGCAAAAATGATGTGCATGAACCCCTATCCGGGTTTCCAGGGCAAGTATTTTTCAATGCCACACCGAAATGTGGTACCCAAACCCCTTCAAAAACCTCATCCCCCCCTTTGGGTGGCTTGTTCAAACCGAGACAGCCTGAAAATGGCCGCCAACCTGGGTGCCGGAGCACTCACTTTTGCTTTTGTGAATGCAGAAGAGGCGAAATTTTGGGTAGATGAGTATTACGAAACCTTCAAAACCAATTGTACCCCCATCGGCCAGGCAGTCAATCCAAACGTGTCGATGCTCACCGGCTTTATGTGCCATCAAGATCCAGAAACGGCGCTCCAGCAAGGAATGGAGGGCGCACAGTTTTTTGCATTTGGCTTAGGGCATTATTGGCGCGATGGCGTTCACGTTCCTGGTCGGACCAGTTTGTGGGACGAGTTCAAAAACAAACCAGTATCCCACCTGGAAAAAATGGAACGGGAACGAAAAAAAGCGGGCATGGGTGGAATTGGGAGCCCCCAGCAGCTGATTGAAAATTTTCGGGCACTCGAAGCAGCAGGAGTGGACCAGTTGATTTTTTTGCAGCAAAGTGGGAGCTATCGCCATGAGCACATTTGTGCCTCCATGGAGCTCTTTGGCAAAGAAGTGCTACCTCAATTCAAAGAACGAGAGGAGAAAAGGCTACAACTCAAACAACAAACCCTGGAGCCCTTCATTGCTGCGGCACAACGCAACATCCCACCGCTTGAGCCTATGCCGGAGGTACCACCCGTCGAAGCATATCCGCTCATGTGGAACAGCATGAGTGCAGAAAACCTGCAAAGTGTTCCGGATCGGCGACCGGGCATGACGGCATTCTGGCAGATGCAGGTGGGTGGCAATCGCACGAAGAAGTAAGCGATGAAAAAAGAGATACAGTTTTACTTACTAAACCATTGACAACGTGCTGACCTCAAGAGAAATTCAGGATTGGTTGATCGCTCACATCGCGGAGCTGTTGAATGTCGCTCCAGGTACTGTGGATATCCGTGAACCGTTTGCGAGTTACGGGCTATCCTCGCTTGATTTGGTAAGCCTTTCGGGCGATTTGGAAGAGGCCCTCGGTCGTCGGCTTTCGCCAACCCTCGCGTACGATTACCCAAACATCTTGACACTCGCCCGGTATCTGGCCGAGG
This sequence comes from Saprospiraceae bacterium, assembly GCA_027486765.1. Classification (GTDB taxonomy): domain Bacteria; phylum Bacteroidota; class Bacteroidia; order Chitinophagales; family Saprospiraceae; genus Haliscomenobacter. The sequence goes on along the minus strand of JAIXOO010000245.1, from coordinate 31,670 downwards.
ATTTGGAAAAAGAACCCCCTAGCTCAGCCGAAAAAACTCCACGCGATCGATCAAGCGAACCGATCGCGGTCATTGGCATGGGCTGTCGTTTTCCAGGGGCCAAAGACCCCGCTGCTTTCTGGCAAATGCTGTGTGAAGGGGTAGATGCCATCTCCGAAGTACCCGCCGACCGTTGGGAAAAAGAGGCATTCTTCCATCCTGATCCGGGCGTTCCCGGCAAATCCATTTCCTATTGGGGTGGGTTCCTTGATCGCATTGACCAGTTCGACCCTTTCTTTTTTGGCATCTCGCCTGCTGAAGCGGAGCAGATGGATCCACAGCAACGTTTGTTGTTGGAATTGTCCTTTGAAGCATTTGACGATGCTGGGTTGGCTAAAGACAAGCTCGACGGCAGCAAGACTGGGGTATATGTAGGCATTTCGGTAAATGAATACACCCCGCTTCAATTTGGCGATCCCACACGGATTACTGGGCACTCGGGCACAGGGGCCGCATTGTCTATCGCAGCCAATCGCATTTCTTATTTTTACAACTTCCACGGGCCAAGTATGGCCATCGATACGGCTTGTTCATCTTCATTGGCTGCGGTACATTTGGCTTGCCAAAGCCTCAGGAGTGGTGAGTGCGAAATGGCGCTGGCAGGCGGGGTAAACCTGATCCTTTCACCCGCACACTCGATCTCTTTCACCAAGGCCGGGGTTTTGGCCCCGGATGGAAGGTGCAAAACCTTCGATGCCCAGGCAAATGGGTATGTCCGAGGAGAAGGGGGTGGCCTCGTGGTGCTGAAACCGCTTTCAGTTGCCTTGGCCGACGGCGACCCCGTTCATGCACTGATCCTGGGCAGTGCTATGAGTCAGGATGGCCACACCAATGGATTGATTGCCCCCAACCGGGAAGCCCAGGAAAACTTGTTGCGGGAGACCTATCAAGCAGTTGGCGTTTCGCCAGACAGCATTCAATATGTGGAAACCCATGGAACGGGTACCTTACTGGGCGACTCGATGGAAGCGCAGGCCCTTGGCGCAGTCCTTGGCCCCAATCGCAGCAATGGCCCTTGTGCCATCGGCTCCGTTAAAACCAATATCGGACACCTGGAAGCCGCAGCAGGAGTGGCGGGCTTGATTAAGGTTATTCTTAGCCTCAAACACCACAGCCTTCCGCCAAGTCTTCATTTTCATTCACCCAATCCACACATTCCTTTTGCTGACCTGAATCTTCGTGTCCAAAACAAATGGACTCCCTGGCCCACCAGCACTGGTCCTGCCCTGGCCGGACTGAGTTCATTTGGCTTTGGTGGAACGATCGTACACTTGGTGGTGCAGGAAGCAAACCAGGAGCATCCAACTAAAAGTGGCGAGGAGCAAACGCAATCTATTGCCTCTTCTAATTACCTGCTGCCGTTGTCGGCACGCAGCACTGCTGCGCTTCGTACGCTGGTGGGCAGCTTTCAGGAGCTACTTGCCTCTGATTTTTCGATCGCAACACAGGACATCTGTTATGCTGCCAGCCTCCGACGTAGTCAGTACGATTACCGTTTGGCGGCCCTGGGGCGTTCGCGAAAGGAATTACACGACAGCCTGGAGGCTTTTCTAAAGGGAGTACCAGATCACAACTTGATTACAGGGGGCAGTGTTCCGGGGCGTCGACCCAAACTTGCCTTTGTTTTCCCCGGGCAGGGTGGGCAGTGGTATGGCATGGGCCGCGATTTGCTCAAACAGGAACCCGTTTTTCATCAGGCAATCGTAAGAATTGATCAACTTATTCAGTCGAATTTTGGATGGTCTTTGCTGGCGGAGCTGCAAGGCGAGGGGCCAGCAGCGCGAATCGACGAAATTGATGTAGTCCAACCGGCGCTATTCGCCATTCAGGTTGCCCTGGCTGAACTATGGCGATCTTGGGGGGTGCGGCCAGATGCGGTGGTCGGGCACAGTATGGGGGAAGTTGCCGCCGCCCATGTTGCTGGGATCTTGAGTTTGGAAGATGCGGTGCAAATTATCTGCCAGCGGAGTTTGTTGCTGAAGCCCTTTCGCGGGCGGGGCAGTATGTTGGTGACAGAGCTGTCGCCAGAGCAGGCGGAAGCGTTACTCCAGGGGTTTAGCCAGGACATCGCAATCGCTGTGATCAACAGCCCGAATACAACGGTATTGTCCGGGGATTCAGATGCTCTGCAAGTGCTTATGAACCGCTTACAGCAGCAAGGTCTATTTTGTAAACTGGTCAACGTAGATGTGGCATCCCATAGCCCACAAATGGAGCAAGTGCGTACGGCATTGCTCGAAGTATTGAGCGGATTAAATCCTCAACTTGCAAAGATACCCCTCTATTCAACCGTGACTGGCACCCGTGCAGACGACCTCTCTTTCCATGCCGATTACTGGATGGACAACCTCCGAAAACCAGTCCTGTTTTCCAGAGCGAGTGAACAATTGTTCGATGATGGGCATACCATTTTTATCGAAATCAACCCCCACCCTATTCTGCTCAGCTCGGTTCAGCAATCGTTGTCAACGCGCGGTCAGGGCATCAGATTGTTGCCCTCTATGCGACGGGAAGAAGCAGCGGGTGAAGTCTTGTACAGAACCTTGGGTGAATTGTACGCAGAAGGTTTTTCCATTGCCTGGAACCAACTTTATCCAAGAGGAGGGAAGCATGTTCCACTCCCTTTGATGCCCTGGCAACTCCAGCGGTATTGGATAGATGCAAAGGCTACAAGTTCAAAAAACCTGTGGCATGGGGCGCGGAAAACAGGTGGACACTCCCACCCGCTATTGGGTGAGTGCATCAACCTGGCGAACACAAGCTCTTCTTTTGTTTGGCAAACTACCTTGGACAATGAATCCTTGCGGTTTTTAGACGATCACCGCATCAATAACGAAATCGTGTTTCCTGCCGCAGGCTATATCGAAATGGCCTTACAAGCCATGGAAGAAGCAGGTTTGAACAAAACACATGCGTTGGTTGATTTTTCCTTCAAAGAAAAAATGATTTTTCAGGATGGCGCAGCAAGGTCAATTCAGGCACTGCTTTTACCCGATGAGGAGGGTCGTTTTTCCTTCAGCTTGTACAGCCGAAGCACCCCGAAAGAGCAGTGGCTGGAACACGCCTCGGTCACTTTTGTACCAACCCGTGCGGCCAATCATTTGCTGACGCGAATGAAATCAACACCCACACTCCTTCGTCAGCAGCCCACTGCTCAGTACACAGCAACAGAATTTTATCAAGCATTGCAACAGCGGGGAGTACATTACGGGCCAAGTTTTCGAGCCATCCAGGAGGTTTGGAGTAAAGGGAATGAGTCCTTGGCACGTTTGCACTTACCCGATACACTACAATTTGATGCCCAAGCGTATCAAATCCACCCGGCACTGCTGGATGCTTGTTTGCAAGTCTTGTCAGCAACCCAGGGGGCTTCCGCTGGACAGGATCTTTTCATCCCCATTGGGTGTGAGGGCATCCGGTTTTACGCCCAACCTGAGCGGATTGTATGGAGCCAGGTAGCCTTGCCCTCGGAAGCGGCGATAGGTACAGATGTCATTCAGGCCGATCTCAGCTTATTGGATGAAAACGAACAAGTTGTTGCTGAATTCATTGGTCTCCGGCTCCAGCGCATTGGTAGGCGAGCCCGTCAATTGATGGCTCAAGAGGACACCTGGTTGTACCGTTTACAATGGGCACTCCAAAAAGCTTCAATTGCTTCGCCGCATCTAGTCCAGGCAGGTAGAAACTGGTTGATTCTTGCAGACGATACAGGTCTTGCTGAAGATTTGGCGAAGCAATTGGAGACGTCAGGGGACCATGTTTACCTGTTGCACTACCAAGAGGTGTTAAAAAAACTGGAAAGTACAGGCGAAAATGCCCTGCTTGAATCCATCGAGCAAGCCCTGAGCGAAATACCTTCATCCTTACACGGAATCATTCACTTGTGGAGCCTGGCAATCCCGCCTGCATCTACAGCCAGAGAAACCATTGAAGGACTCGGCTGCAACAGTGTATTGTACCTGGTGCAGGCTTTGACGAAGCGCATCGCCGCAATGCCACGCTTGTGGTTGGTAACCCGTGGCGTTCAATCCATCCATGCCAATGAGCCGATCGCGGTTGAACAGTCGCCTTTGTGGGGTTTGGGGAAAGTCATCAGTTTTGAAGTTCCCGAACTCAAATGTGTTCGCATCGATCTTGACTCCCAAGCGTCAAATGCAGCGACACTTCCCCTGCTTTTACAGCAATTTTCAATTGACGATGCAGAAGATCAAATCGCTTTTCGGGCGGGCGCACGTTACGTGCTGCGACTTTTGCCCTTCACACTTTCCACCTCGGCCTATTCCTCGACCTTGTCGTTGCGGGCAGATGGAACCTACCTGATCACGGGTGGACTGGGGGCTTTGGGGCTGGCAACTGCCGAATGGATGACCCAACGGGGCGCACGGCACCTGGTATTGCTGGGCCGGAGCGAACCCTCAGCTCAAGCGATGAACATAATCAATCCGTTGCGCCAAAAAGGCGTTGAAGTGCTCATCCAGCAAACCGATGTCAGCGACCGGGCTCAAGTGGAACTGGTACTCAAACGCATTGAACAAACGATGCCGCCGCTGCGTGGGGTCATCCATTCCGCTGGCGTGTTGGATGACGGGGCTCTACTCAATCTCAATGCAAGCCGGATGAGGACGGTGATGGCCCCCAAAGTAGCAGGAACCCGCAATCTTCATGAGGCAACTTTGGGCTTGCCCTTGGATTTCTTTGTCCTCTTTTCCTCTGCTGTCTCCGTGCTTGGATCACCGGGGCAGGGCAACTACGCAGCAGGCAGTGCTTACCTTGACGCCATGGCCTATGGTCGGCAAAACCTGGGCTTGCCCGCCATCAGCATCAACTGGGGCCCCTGGGCGGACATCGGCCTGGCTGCGGAAACGCTCGAAAAACTAAAAGAACAAAACGCTTCAACCCAACACCTGGTGAAAGTGATACAAATTGAGCGGGGTTTGGCCACACTTGAGCAACTATTGCTGGAAACCAGCCCTCAGGTGATGGTATTGCCTTTTGATTTGAAAAACCTGATCGAGCTGTATCCAACAGCAGCCAGTATGCCCTTCCTGGCAGAAGTAGGGGGCAGCAATACCCATGTTGCCCGACTTTACGCCCGGCCGAATCTGCGTCAGCAATACGTTGCACCTCGGAATGAAGTTGAGGTCAAACTCGCCGAATTGTGGCGGCAAACCTTACACATCGATCAAGTCGGCGTATACGATTCTTTCTTCGAACTAGGTGGCGACTCGGTGCTTGGTGCCCAAATCCTGACCTTAGCGCAGGCTACCTTTGGCATCCGAATCAGCTCGGAAGATGCGTTCAAAGCATTTACGATTGAACGGCTGGCCGAAATTTTAGAAGCGGAAATCCTGCGCCAAATCGAGACCATGAGCGAAGAAGACGCTCAAGAACTCCTTACAAAGCAAAACTAGTATGTCGAACCAGGAACTCTCAGCAGCGAAACTTGCCTTGCTGGAAAAATGGCGAAAGGGGCAATTGAAAAATAGCCCCATCGGGATTCCTCCACGTCCGGCTGATCGCCCGATTGCCCTTTCTTTTCCACAAAGGCGGCAATTGTTTCTTGAGTTGCTCGACCGCGGTACTGCGGTCAATAATCTCTCGACTTTGCTACAACTCAAGGGTGAACTCAATCTGGCGGCCTTGGAACAAAGTGCAAGTCAAATCCTTGCAAGACACGAAATCCTGCGCACGCGCTTTGCTTTTGGCCTGGGCTTGCCCGTTCCCGAAGTATTGGCCGAAGTTGCAATCCCCCTGCCAATTGTTGATTTGCGGGAACTTGATCTAGAAAAACGTGAGGGAGAAGCCCTCCGCTTGGCGGAAAAGGAAGTTTTGCAGCCTTTCAACCTAAATCAGGCACCCTTGATGCGCCTCAAGCTTTACCTGTTGGGCAATGAGGAGCATTTGTTGTTGCTTACGGTTCACCATACCATCGCCGATGGTTGGTCGTTGGGTGTTTTTCTTCGGGAATTGATGCTGTTTTATCGGGCGATCAGCAGCGGCCAGACAGCTCAACTGCCTGAACTGCCTATCCAATATGGCGACTTTGCGCATTGGCAAACGGAGGATGCGCGGCAAGAAAAAATGCAGCCATCGCTGGATTATTGGAAAAAGCAGTTGGGAGGAGAAATTCCGGTTTTGGAATTGCCAAACGATCGGCCACGTAATGCGCGGCAAACTTTTTCGGGAGGAACCCACCGTTTTATCCTTTCCACAGACCTGACCGAGGCCCTCGAAAAGCTGAGTCGAGCGGAAGACGTCACTTTGTTTATGACTTTGCTCACCGCATTTTTTATTCTGCTTCAGCGGTACAGCGGGCAAGATGAGGTCTTGATTGGAACCCCAATCGCCAATCGCAACCAAGCAGAGCTGGAACAACTAATCGGCGTTTTTATCAATACCCTGGTTCTGCGCGCACATTTTTCGGGCAATCCAAGTTTTCGTGAATTACTCGGGCAGGTGCGCGATTTGTCCCTGGAAGCTTATGCGCATCAGGATTTGCCTTTTGAGCGTCTGGTAGAAGTGTTGAAACCCCAACGCGACCTCAGTCGCACCCCACTTTTTCAGGTAGTTTTTAATCTGCAGAATTCGCCATTGCCAAAACTGGATATCCCCGGCCTAGAAACAGGTTTTGTGGAAATCAACCGGGGTGTTTCCCAGTTTGACCTGACCTTGATGATGTCCAGGTCAGATGGGCAATGCCATGCTACAGTGGAATACAACGCGGATCTTTTTACCCCAGGAACCATCGCCAGGATGTTCCAGTCTTTTCACCTGATTCTGGAGCGGGCCATAGCTGAACCTGATTGCCCGATTGCTCAATTGCCATTGATCACCCAGATGGAGCAGCAGCACCTTGTTTACACGTTAAACCAGACTCAACTTGATTTTCCGCGCGAAAAATGTGTCCATCAGCTCTTCGAGGCACAAGTTGAACGGACGCCAGAGGCGGTGGCGCTGATGTACAAGGAAAGCTCCTTGAGCTACCACGAACTGAACCGACGGGCCAATGGTTTGGCGAGGCAACTAATGGATTTGGGGCTTGGGTCAGGGGTTCAGGTCGGCATCCTCATGGAAAAATCCCTGGAAATTTTGGTAGCCCTTCTGGCCGTACTCAAGTCAGGCGGGACATATGTACCCATTCACCCTTCCTTTCCCACAGAGCGGATCCAATTTATGATAAGCGATGCGCAGGTGAGGGTGTTGCTAACCAATATAGATTCCAGTGCGTTGGAACAAGTAAACCTACAGGTCGTCAATTTGGGTGAAGATCAATTTTTAAACCCAATCGATTGGCCAAACCCTCAACGCGATAGTAATCCCGACGATCTGGCCTACATCATGTATACCTCTGGCTCAACCGGACAGCCCAAAGGGGTAATGGTACCGCATGCTGCACTAGTTAATTTCTTGTGGTCGATGCGCCTGCGGCCGGGGATAAGTACGGAGGATGTATTATTATCCGTCACCTCCATCTCCTTTGACATTGCTGCCCTGGAATTGTACCTGCCACTCATTGTCGGGGCAAAGGTGATGATCGCGAGCCAGGAGATGATTTCCAATCCCGTCTTGATTGGCCAGGCCATTGAGCAGTATCAAGTGAGCATCATGCAGGCAACACCAGCTACCTGGCAACTGCTGCTGGAAACGGGCTGGAAAGGGGCACCGAAGTTGAAAGCGCTTTGTGGTGGCGATGTCTTGACTCGCAACACAGCGAATCAACTTTTGCTTCGAGTGGGCAGTTTGTGGAACATGTACGGCCCTACCGAAACCACGATCTGGTCTTCGGTAGCTCAAATCCAGCCAGGAAATGCCCCCATTACCATTGGGCAAGCGATTGGCAATACTCAGCTTTATGTGCTGGACCAACATTTGCAAATCTTGCCCACTGGGGTAATTGGGGAACTACACATTGGGGGGGAAGGATTAGCTCACGGTTATTTGGGTCGCCCTGATTTAACCCATGAGCGATTTATCCCCGATTGTTTTTGTTCCGAACCCGGCGCACGACTGTACAAAACGGGTGACCGCGCCCGCTATTTGCCAGATCATGCGATCGAAATCATGGGCCGCACCGACGATCAGGTAAAGATCAATGGCAATCGCATTGAACTGGGTGAAATCTCAACCGTGTTGATGCAGCAACCTGCGGTACAGGAAGCCATTGTGATGACCCGAACGGAGCCCTCCGGCAACAAACGACTGCTGGCCTACTTTGTCCCGAGGCAGGATACCGTTGTTGAGGTGGGGGCATTGCGGGAATTTGTTCGAACAAAATTACCGACTTACATGGTGCCGGTGGCCTTTGTCCAGCTGGATAACTTGCCCTTGACCCCCAATGGAAAAATAGATCGCAAAGCGTTGCCGCTGCCGGAAGATGTGCGTCGACTGCCAGGATATCTTGCTCCACGGGATGAGGCGGAGCAAATTTTAGCCAATATCTGGCAGGATGTCCTCAATATTGAACAAGTAGGGGTACAAGATAATTTTTTTGACCTGGGCGGTGCTTCGATTCAGAGTCTTCAGATTGTGGCCAAGGCCAATATGTTTGGGTTTCCGCTACGGGTTGAACACATTTTTGAGTACCAAAGCATCGCGGAGTTGGCTGAACAAATCAAAAGAAGGTGAAATTGTAGCGCATTTTAATCATTCTTCACCCCCTCAAATCACATTTGCCTGCAAGAACCCTGCCTTCTCTGGATAATCTGTGGTGTAATGCAAGCCCCGGCTCTCTTTGCGCAGCCTTGCCGAACGGGTAATCAAATACGCAATCGTGATCAAATTTCGCAATTCGCACAATTGTGGACTGATCGTAGTAGTATTGTAAATTTCTTCCGTTTCGTGGTACAGCAATTCCAGGCGGTCCAGCGCACGTTTAAGGCGCACATTGGAGCGCACGATGCCCACGTAGCTGCTCATGATTTCTTTGAGTTCCTTGATGCTTTGGGTGATGAGCACCATTTCTTTCGGGTCGGTGGTGCCGCCCGCGTTCCAGTCGGGGATGCCTTTTTGGATGCTCCACTGGTCGATTTTGGGCAAAATGTCCGCGGCAATGCGGTGGGCAAAAACCATCGCCTCCAGCAGTGAGTTGGAAGCCAGGCGATTGGCACCGTGCAAGCCCGTGGAGGTACATTCCCCTACGGCATACATGCGCTCAATGGAAGTTTGTCCCAAATCATCTACCTTGATCCCACCACACATGTAATGGCAAGCCGGGGCTACCGGGATCATGTCCTTCATGGGATCGATGCCGATGCTTTTGCACTTGTCGTAAATGGTGGGAAAATGCGCAACGAAGTCCTCCTGATTGAGGTGTCGACAATCGAGGTACATGCAGTCTTCCCCCCGGATTTTCATTTCATTGTCAATGGCGCGAGCCACAATGTCGCGGGGTGCCAGCGATTTGCGCTCGTCGTATTTCTGCATGAACTCCTCCCCTTCCTTGGTTTTGAGGATGCCCCCAAATCCACGTACTGCTTCCGATACCAGAAACACGGGGTTATCTCCACCCGGGTGGTACAAGGAAGTAGGGTGGAATTGCACAAACTCCATGTTTTCCGTCCAACCCTTGGCCCGGTAAGCCATGGCGATTCCATCACCGGATGCGATCACCGGATTGGTAGTCGCCCGATACACTTGCCCGGCGCCACCCGTAGCGACAACCGTCACCCGCGCCAGGATGGTTTCGATGACGTTGTTTTTTTTGTTCAGGGCATAGGTGCCATAACACTGGATGTCCTGCTTGAGGCGGGTAACCGAATGCCCCAAGTGGTGTTGGGTAATCAGGTCGATGGCAAAATAGTGCTCGTAAATGGTGATGTTGGGAAACTCGTCGGTTTTGGTCATGACCGCCCGCTGCATCTCCCAACCTGTGAGGTCTTTGTAATGCAGGATGCGTTTTTCGGAGTGCCCTCCTTCCCGTGCCAGGTCATATTCACTAGCGTCCTTTTTTTTATCAAATCTGGCCCCCCAATCAATAATGTCTTGTACCCGATCAGGCCCTTCGGAGACCACGATGTCGACAATTTTTTCATCACACAGCCCGTCTCCAGCATCCAGGGTATCCTCTTTGTGTTTGGTGTAAGAATCCACCTCCACATCCCATACTGCGGCCACTCCGCCCTGGGCATAGCGGGTATTGCTTTCGCCCTCAATGGTTTTGGTGAGTACGGTGATGGATAAATCTGGGCGCGCTTCGGCAATTTTGATGGCGGTACTTAGGCCGCCGATGCCAGAGCCAATGATTAGAACGTCGGTCTCGATCATGTGTATGAAATTGGTTGAACTACTAACGAAAACAGCCAGCTCGTATTTGAGTTGCAAGGCCAAGATCGAAAAAAAATCGGAAGATGAAAACTTGTGTTAAGTCAATGCTAATAAATATCAACTCTGGTAGAATTTTCAGTAAACACACTAAAAAAAGCCACCTAGTTATTGTATTGAAACCTATATTTACCAAATAAAATTCTTATTATGAAGAACACTCACACCCATCCATTCAGGCTTTTCCTGAGTTTGTGCCTGTTTTTGATAGGTACCTGCGCTTTTGCGCAAAAGTCCATCTCCGGCAAAGTTACCGCCGTTGATGATGGTTCAGCACTCATTGGTGCCTCAGTCTTTATCAAAGGAAGCACTGTAGGCACAGTTACCGACCTCGACGGAGCTTTTACCTTACAAATTCCCGACGGATCCGCCACCACTCTGGTGGTCTCTTACACTGGGTATTCCACCCTCGAAGTCGACATGGGTACACAGACTAGCTTCGATTTGAAACTTAAGTCCGATGTTACCTTACTACAAGAAGCCGTGGTAACGGGGTACGGTACCCAATCGCGGCGCGACATCACTGGTGCGGTAGCCAGTGTGGACACCAAACAATTGCTCTCAGTTCCCTCCACCAACGTGGCCCAAGCCATGCAAGGCCGGGTAGCCGGGGTAAACGTCAGCAACGAGAATGCCCCTGGTGGCGGCGTGATGGTGCGCATCCGGGGTTTTGGCACCATCAACGACAACTCTCCCCTGTTCGTAGTAGATGGGATGCCCACCAAAGGCAACCTGAACACCTTGAACCTGAACGACGTAGAATCCATCCAAATCCTGAAAGACGCCTCTGCTGCCTCCATTTATGGCTCCCGTGCCGGCAACGGGGTAGTGATCATCACCACCAAGCGGGGCAAAAGTGGCAAGCCAAAATTCAGCTACGATGCCTACTACGGAACTCAAACGCCCATCAAGTTTTTGGACCTCTTGAATACCCAGGAATACGTTAACCTGCTCTGGGAATCGCGGATCAATGCCGAAAACCCTGGCTTGCTCGTGGACGGTAAAATCTCCGATCCTTCCAAAATTGTTTACCCCAACATTCCGATGTTTGGTGGTCGAGTAGCTACTCCGATTATCCCTGATTACATCTTTCCAGTTGGTGCAGTGGGCACCGTGGATGAAAGCAAGTACAGTGTATCTCCCAAAAACCTGATCACCAAAGCCAATAAGGTAGGGACGGACTGGTTTGACGAAATCTTCGATTCTGCTCCCATTCAAAACCACCAAATTGGGGTAAGTGGTGCAAACGAACAGGCCCGGTACTCCATGTCGATGAACTATTTCGATCAGCAGGGGATCATGGATTACACCAGTTTTAAGCGTTATTCCTTGCGGGCGAATACCGAGTTTAATGTGAGCAAAAAAATCCGCTTGGGAGAAAACATGCAATTGGCATACGGCGAACAGATTGGCCAACCCAACGGCAACCAAAACGAAAGCAACCCAATTTCTTTTGCTTACCGCGTTCCACCCATCACACCGGTTTATGACGTGAAAGGGTATTTCGCTGGCTCTCCTACCGTTTTGGACAACTCGCGGAGCCCTGTTTCGGAACTGTACCGCAACAAAGACAACAAGAGCAAGGAAATTCGTTTGTTTGGCAATGCTTTTGTCGAAGCAGATATCCTCAAGGATTTGACTGCCCGCAGCCAGTTTGGGGTGGACTACGGCCTCTTTAACCTTCGCCGTTACCGCGCCAATGACCCAGAATCTCCAGAACCCGTCGGCAACAACAACCTCAATACTGCCAACAGTTATGACGTAACCTGGACCTGGTACAATACCCTTACCTATAATAAGGAGTTTGGAGAAAAGCACCGCATCAATGCGATGATCGGTACCGAGGCAATCAAAAACTACTTTGAGTTTTTCACCGGTGAAAGGAATGGTTTCGCCGTAGATGATTTGCCCAACCGCTACCTCAGTGCAGGCCGGGCTGGTATCAACAACACTGGCGGGGCTGCTGAATGGTTGCTCGCCTCTGAGTTTGGGCGTCTGAACTACGTTTACGACGACAAATACCTGATCGATGCGACGGTGCGCCGTGACCGTTCTTCTCGTTTTGCTCCAGAATTCCGTACCGCCATTTTCCCGGCAGTTAGTGCGGGCTGGATAGTGTCAAAAGAAGGATTTCTGGCAAACAGCCAGGCCATTACCTTTGCCAAATTGCGCGTAGGTTGGGGCCAAACGGGTAACCAGGAAATTGGTAACTACAACGCCTTCTCTACTTTTGCTACTTCTCCAGAATCATCGTTTTACGACATTGCTGGTTCTAGAACCTCTTCACAGCCTGGTTACGAACTGGGGCAATTTGGCAACGCCAAAGCCAAGTGGGAAACCACGACCTCCATCAATGCCGGGTTTGACATGACCTTGTGGGGTGGCAAATTCGATATTGCTTTCGACTGGTTCGACCGCCGTACTACTGATATGCTCTTCCCGGTTGAAGTTCAGTTTACCCAAGGCGTGGCGACTAACCCATTCCAAAACATCGGGGAAATGCAGAATACCGGGGTTGAATTGGGCTTGAACTATCGCGGCAAAAGTGGAGAATTCTCCTACACCATTGGAGCCAATTTCTCTACTTACAAAAACACGGTGATCAAAACCAACGGTGACCCTAAAACCCAGTATTTTGGTTTTAGCAACCTACGTTTGCCTACTGGTACAGTTTCCGTAACCCAACAGGGCTTCCCACTGGCTTCCTTCTTTGGATACGACATTTTGGGCATTTTCCAGACCGATGCTGAAGCTGCTGAAGCACCAGTACAATTCGGCGGTGGCGCAATGAACAAAGCGGGTGCCTTTAAATACCGGGATGTAAACGGCGACCGGATCATCAACTCTGCGGATCGCACCATCATCGGGAGCCCACACCCTGATTTCACTTATGGCATCAACTTAAGCTTCAACTACAAGAGCTTCCAACTCGACATCTTTGGTCAGGGAGTACAAGGCAACGAACTGTTCAACTATGTGCGTTACTGGACCGACTTCCCTACTTTTGGTGGCAACCGTTCTCAGCGCATGTTGGAGGATTCTTGGCGCCCAGGCAAAACCGATGCCAAACTGCCGATTCCACGTTCCAACGACGTTATCAGCTCCAACCCTTCTACTTATTACCTGGAAGATGGTTCCTATTTCCGCTTGAAAAACGTGCAGTTGACCTACAACTTGCCCCAAAAACTGATGTCCCGTTTGGGAATCGGCGGCTTGCGGGTATGGGCTCAGGGCCAAAACTTACTGACCATTACCAAATATGAAGGGCTGGACCCAGAAGTAAACCTGCGGAGCTACTCTGCGGGTTCTGACCGGCAAATCGGGGTAGACGAAGGTACCTATCCTGCTTACCGCTCCATCAACTTTGGCCTGGGCTTAACGTTCTAAATCCATGTTCAAGAGCACTGTCTTTTGAACATTTAAAATGATTTCAACCATGAAAAAAATAAAAATCATAAGTGCAGTAATGATAGCCATGCTTTCGGCTGCTTCCTGCAACGATGAGTTTCTATCGGTTACCCCTTTGGGTGTATTGAGTGAAGCCACCTTGAGCAATGCTGCCGGGGTCAATCTGGTACTGACCGGAGCTTATTCCCTCCTGGATGGCGTACAGACAAACGTGGGTTCTCCATTCCCCGACTGGACGGGCTCTGCTGACAACTGGGTGTACGGGTCCGTTGCTTCAGACGATGCTTATAAAGGCAGTAATGCCGGGGATCAACCTGAAATTTCACTCATTGAAGCATATACCCATACTTCCGACTTGACTCACTTCCGGGGCAAATGGCGGGCAGTTTACGATGGGGTGGCCCGTTCCAATGACGTCATCCAACTGGCCCCCAAAGCTACTGACCTGAGTGACGCAGACAAAAACCTGGCGATTGCACAAGCCCGTTTCTTGCGCGGACACTATCACTTTGAGGCGCGTAAAATGTTCAACAAAGTGCCTTACATTGATGACAAGACTTACAATGCTGCGGATGCGCTAAGCACCAAATTGCCGAACGACAAGGAAATTTGGCCCAACATCGAAGCAGATTTGAAGTTTGCTTATGAAAACTTGCCCAACCGTTGGGCAGGCGCACCAGGCCGGGCTACCAAGTGGGCAGCCGGAGCTACCCTGGCTAAAGCGTACCTTTTCCAGGGCAAATACGCCGAAGCCAAGCCAATTTTGGAAGCCATTATCAATACTGGTGGTTACAAACTGGTAGACAATTACCACGACAATTTCCGGGCAGCAACAAACAACAACTCCGAGTCCATCTTTGAAATCCAGCACTCCGTAAACGATGGTGCGGCTATTTCGAACAATGGCAACCGGGGTGGAACCCTCAACTATCCTTACGGCGGTGGTGCATTGACCACTTGCTGTGGCTTTTTCCAGCCTTCACAAAACCTGGTCAATGCCTTTAAAACGGATGCGGATGGCTTGCCGATTACCAGTAACTTTAATCAAGGAGATGTACCAGGTACCAATTCTCAGACTTACGCAGGTAACCTCGATCCACGCCTCGACTGGACAGTTGGTCGCGAAGGGGTTCCTTACCTCGACTGGGGCATCCACAACTCCCAATATATCCGCGATCCTGCTTATGCCGGGCCTTTTTCACCCAAGAAAAATGCGCCTTACCGTTCTGAAAATGGTACCAACACCTGGACGGGTAACCCACGCCAGAACGCCAATAATTACCGCATCATTCGCCTGTCGCACGTAATCCTTTGGTTGGCTGAATGTGAGGCGGAAATTGGTAGTTTGGAAACGGCTCGTACTTTAGTGAATCAGATTCGCAAACGCGCTGCTAATCCTAATGGTGTAGTGAAACTAGCGAATGGCAATCCAGCCGGAACCTATGTGATCAAAGAATACACAACCGCCTGGAGCGACAAAACTGCAGCACGTAATGCTGTGCGTTTTGAGCAACGCCTGGAATTTGCGATGGAAGGGCACCGTTTCTTTGACCTGGTCCGTTGGGGCATTGCCGATCAGGTAATCAATGATTATTTGACCGTTGAACAAAACCGCCGGGTTTATTTGAAAGGCGCAAAATTTGTCAAGGGCAAACACGAATATTTCCCTATCCCTGCTCAGGAGATTCTTAATAGTGCCATTGGAGGGACTCCTACTTTGGTGCAGAATCCGGGGTACTAAAGGGGTTCGAAGCCTTGATCAAAAGGCTCTTTTGAGTGACGAGTTACGAGTACATGAGTTTAGAGTTTAGAAGTGAGCTACCGCAGCGTCTTAGACATGACCTTGGTCAAAGTTACTGCGGCAGCTCACTTCTAAACT
The DNA here is from genome assembly GCA_027486765.1 of Saprospiraceae bacterium. Lineage (GTDB taxonomy): Bacteria > Bacteroidota > Bacteroidia > Chitinophagales > Saprospiraceae > Haliscomenobacter. The sequence goes on along the minus strand of JAIXOO010000245.1, from coordinate 16,024 downwards.
CTAAACTCATGTACTCGGAACTCGTAACTCACTAAAAACAAACAATGTACAAATTTACTTAAGCCAAAATCCCATCAATTACCTGATAATCAATTTTATTCCTTAAACTCCACCTCTATCCCCATCATATCCACTCCAGCTAATCTCATTTTTTGTTTGCCATGCACCTGATACCCTTTCCCCGGTAAATATTCTAATTCCTGCCAGGTACTGGCCATGATACTTTTCAAACGGTTCTCAATGGCGATTTGTGACACCTGGTTTTGATCAAAAGAAATGGCAATTTTTCGGGTTTTGAGCTGATCATCCAGGGCTTTATAGGTAATCGAACGGATTTCATCCCCTTCTTTCAGTGTATCCGCGCTGTATTTTTCCCGCCAGGATAATTTATTGATGTCGGAGTGTACAAATACGGCTAATTCTTTTTCGTAGTCCAGTTTTTGAGTGGATAACACATCCTCTTTTTCGTTGTACTTGACCGTTTTGTTGGCTTTCGTTTGGGCGCTGTTGAGTTGCTTGATTTCGGCATTAAAGAACCCGGCAAGATCAAAAAAATAGGGATCTTCTTTGGTGCCCGGTTTTTTTGTTACTTGGATGTTGTTGCAACTCCCGATCAGGGCAAGGGCGAAAAAGAGAAGGATGTATTTTGGCATGAGTCAAATTTTTCACATAAACACTATTAGGTGTATCCTGGGTTTTGCCTGATGTCAACCAGTTTGTATTTAAGGTAGACCCTGGCGCTGTAGAGACGCACGGCTGTGCGTCTCTACAACGTTTTACGTAGCGTAATATTTTTTATGCACTAGCGCTCGATCAGCACCTCACCAGTCATCTCCACTGGCGCAGGCACGCCCATCAAGTTGAGAATAGTTGGGGCTATATCCGCCAATTTTCCGGCCTTTATCCTTGCATCAGCAGCCTGTGCACTGGCATAAATGATCGGTACCGGGTTTTTGGTATGGGCAGTATTGGGTGACCCATCTTCGTTGATCAGGTAATCGGAATTTCCGTGATCGGCGATGATGATGCAATCGTAGTCGTAGTCCAGGGCGGTATTGATCAGCTTGTTCATGCAGGAATCAACTGTTTCTACTGCTTTTATCGCCGCAGAAAACACCCCGGTATGGCCTACCATATCGGCGTTGGCGTAGTTGAGACAAATGAAATCGGGCTGGCTTTGCACGATGTCGGTCACAATCGCATCGGTAATGCCTGCTGCGCTCATTTCGGGCTGGAGATCATAAGTAGCCACTTTAGGCGAAGGCACCAAGAGGCGGCGCTCACCCTCAAAAGGCTCTTCCCGACCACCGTTGAAGAAGAAGGTCACGTGAGGATATTTTTCAGTCTCCGCAATGCGTACCTGGGTTTTCCCTGCTTTGGACAATACTTCACCAAGGGTGTTGATGAGGTTATCATTTTGGAAAATGACATCCACGTTTTGATACGTTTCATCATAACTCGTCATGGTGACGTAGTGCAGGTTCAATTTGTGCATACCAAAGTCGGGGAAATCAGTCTGGGTCAACACCTGCGAGATTTCCCGTGGGCGGTCGGTGCGAAAATTGAAACACAGCAGGGAATCGCCATCCTGAATTTTGGCCAAAGCCTGCCCTTCCGCATCGGTGCACAGGATGGGTTTGATGAATTCATCGGTTTCGTTAGCGGCGTAGCGCGCTGCGAAGGTACTGATCACGTCGGTCGTGGCTTCACCCTGGCCGTTGACCATCAAGTCGTAAGCCAGTTTGACCCGTTCCCACCGTTTGTCGCGGTCCATGGCATAATAGCGCCCCACTACAGAAGCCAGTTTGGTCGCTTTATTGGCAGTATAATCAACGATTTCTTGCAGGAAACCCAGGCCGCTTTTAGGGTCACAGTCACGCCCATCTGTGAAAGCGTGGATATAAGCCTGCTTTAAGCCCTGTTCTTCTACAATATCAATGATGGCTTTGAGGTGGTTGATGTGCGAATGCACCCCACCGTCGGATACCAGCCCCATGATGTGGAAGGGTTTGCCGTTGTCTTTGGCGTATTGAATGGCCTTAAGCAAGGTTGGATTCTGGTTGAGTTCGCGCTCTCGGACCGCCTTGTTGATGCGGGCCAACTCCTGGTATACTACCCGGCCAGCGCCGATATTGAGATGTCCCACTTCTGAATTGCCCATTTGCCCATCGGGCAAGCCCACCAATTCGCCGTAGGTCACCAGGGTAGCATGGGGGTATTGTTGATTTAAAGCATCTACGAAAGGAGTATTGGCTTGTAAAATAGCATCAGAGTCAGCTACTTGTCCCAAGCCCCATCCATCCATAATGACCAGAAGAACTTTTTTTGTGCTCATGTTTGGTTTATCGTCTAGTTGAATACCTATAAAAAGGATTTCGCGCCGAAATTAACACAAGCTATTGAGAGTTAGAACGGAGAAAGCCTTTTTCTCTTGTAAAAACAATGCGAAGGGCAAAAAAGTCGTTCTCTATTTGACTGTTCGAAAAAAAAATGTTACTATCACCCGACGATTGCGTCAGAAATGAGAAAACAAGCAGAAGTGCAAGCTTTTAAGATTTGCAACCAAACGTGGAACAAATCAAAAGGCTCAAAACACTTCTAGCTGAACCAAACGTGAAGGAGGTAAATCATGATGATGAAACTCTACTTTTTCAAGGTCGATCGTTCTCTTTAAAACCAAGCGGTCGGCCTCAACCCATAAAAGGACGACTATGAAAAGCATGTTCATATTGCTGGTAACCCTGATGATCTGGGACCAGCAGCTCGCTCTCGACAGCATCACCAAAGCCATCAGCACGGGTAACGTGACTGCTTTGGAACCATACCTGGACAAATCGGTAGAAATTGCCATTTTGGAACAGGAGAATGTGTACGGCAAAACTGAAGCCATACAAATTCTAAAAACTTTCTTTGGCAAAAACAAACCACAAACCTTTAGCCAAATGCACACGGGCCAATCCAAAGGCAAAGAAGCCCAGTACAGCATTGGCAACCTGACTACTACCGCTGGTACATTCCGCGTATACATTTATGCAAGGGTGGAAGGCGACAAGTATTATGTCCAGGAGCTGAGGTTTGATAAAGAGTGAAAAAAAATGAAAAACTAAAAATGAAAAATGAAAAATAGGCTACCGCAGCAACTTGTTCAGCACCATCTGTCCAAGTCGCTGCGGTAGCCTATTTTTCATTTTTCATTTTTCATTTTTCATTTTTCATTTTTCATTTATCTAAACTCCCAATTATACTCATCCAAATGCTGTAAAGCCACAATCAGCAAGTCAGTACAATGTTGAATATCCGCTTTGTTCGCCATTTCAATCGTTTGGTGGATGTGCCGCAAGGGAATTGAAATCGCTCCCGCAATTGCTCCTTTTTTACCATAACGTTGTACTCCGGCCGTATCGGTGCCGCCCGCTGGCAGGATCTCTGGTTGCCAGGGAATATTGTGCCGATCCGCAATTTCCTTCAGGTAACGCACCATGCGGTAATCGGAGATCACACTTCCATCCAAAATTTTGATGCCTGCACCTTTGCCCAATTTGGTCACAGCCTCTTGCGCCTGCGCGCCAGGGGTGTCAAAGGCAATGGTCACATCCAGTCCAAATCCAAAATCGGGATCGATGCCATGTGCGGCGGAAATAGCTCCGCGCAAGCCTACTTCCTCCTGAACGGTAAATACTGCATAGATGTCGTAAGGTACTTCTTGATCCTTTAGTGTACGTAGGGTTTCGAGCAGAATGAATACCGACACCCGATTGTCCAGCGATTTGCTGTTGACACAATCCCCCATTTCTATCAGTTCCCGTTCCCGGGTGACCGGGTCGCCAATCGAAACAATTTTCAGCACTTCTTCCTTGCGCATACCCAAATCGATGTAATAATCCGTAATGGGCACTACTTTGCTGCGTTCTTCGGGCTTCATCAGGTGGATGGGCTTGGACCCCATTACACCAATGACGTCTTTGTTGCCGTGTACAATGACCCGTTGGGAGGTCAGAGTTTTGGGGTCAAACCCACCGAGTGGATGGAAAAAGAGAAAACCTTCGTCATCAATATGGTTGACGATGAAGCCAATCTCGTCGAGGTGGGCAGCAATCATTGCCCGTTTGCGCTCTTTCCCTCTTTTGACGGCAATGACATTGCCCATGTTGTCGATGCTCACTTCATCGGCCAAATCTTGGAGTTCTTTCAGCACCAATTGGCGGATACGGTGTTCAAAACCCGGCGCACCGGGGGTTTCACAAATGCGTTTAAGCAACTGTACGTTTATCATAGTAATGTTTATGTTGGCCTCTCAATACAGCATAGTAGTATTGAAAACAAGTTTTCTATCCAATGAATACGTTTCAGGTGGGACTATATCAATACCAGGAAGAGAAAAGCGAGCGGAATAAGGATCTGGACTTATTTACTTTGGGTAAAGGAAAAAACATTTTGAGCGCATAAATTTAACCAAATTTGTGCGAGTTAGAAACGATTAAAAACAGTAAAAGTTGAAAATAGCCATCAATGCCCGCTTCTTAAAAACGGGTAACCTGGAAGGAATCGGCTGGTATACCTACGAATTGTGCAAACGTTGGGTGCAAAATCACCCCGAAGACCAGTTTGTTTTCATCTATGACCGTCCTCAAGCTGAGTGGTTAGTCACCGGAAAAAATGTAAAATCGGTAGTGATTGGCCCTAAAGCCCGGCATTTTTTCTCCTTTTGGTACTGGTTTGATGTGCAGGTTCCCAAAATATTGAGGCAGGAGCAGGCGGATGTCTTTTTTTCGCCCGACAATTTTTTGAGCCTTCGGGCAGACATTCCAACGGTGTTGACCACCCACGATATTGCTCATTTTCATTACCCACGGCAAGTGGCCTGGATGCATCGACCTTATTACCGTTTTTTTATCCCCAAGTTTTTAAAAAAAGCCAAGCACATCGTTTGTGTGGCTGAGCACGGTAAAACAGACCTGATTGCCCATTATCAGGTACCTGCGGAGAAGATTACCGTGGTTCCCAACGGCACCCGGGCCATTTTTCAACCCTTGAGTGATGCCGAAAAAACAAAAGTGAAAACTGAGTTCAGTAATGGTGCGGATTATTTTTTCTTTTTGGGTGCCATTCATCCGCGTAAAAACGTACTTGGTTTGCTGCGGGCCTATGAGTTGTTTCGGGAAAAAAGTAAGGCGAAGGTGAAACTGTTGATAGCTGGAAAACTGGCCTGGCAGGTGCAGGAAATCACCGCCGCGCACGCCGCTTCCACCTACCGGGATGACATCCTCTTTTTGGGTTACCTCTCCGAAGAAACGGCGGCAGAAATGATGGCTTCGGCCCTGGCCTTGACTTATCTTTCCTTTTTTGAAGGCTTTGGCCTTCCTGTTTTGGAAGCCCTGTGTACCGATACCCCGGTGATTACTTCCAACACCTCTTCTTTGCCGGAAGTAGCTGGTGAGGCTGCGCTATTGGTTGATCCCTATCAGGTGGAGGAGATTGCGGGGGCAATGTTGCGCATTTGGAACGAACCGGACTTGCGGGAGGATTTGGTCAAAAAAGGCCAGGTTCAACGGCAACAGTTTTCCTGGGATAAAGCTGCCACCGATATCTATACTATTTTGCAAGCAGTTAAAAGCTAACGCCATGAATTTGCGGATCAAATACGTCCTTTTGATCCTCGTTTTGCACGGGGTGATCATTTACCTGGCCTTCCGGGTACTGTATGAGAACAAAATTGTCTTCATCGCCTCCGAGCTTTTGGTGTTGGTATCGCTGTATTTTTCTTATGCCATATTCCGGGACGTGCACCGCCCACTCCAGTATATTTTATCGGGCATTGAGGCCATTCGGGATCAGGATTTTTCCATCACATTCCGGCCTACGGGCAACCGCGAAGTGGATGAACTCATCGCCGTGTACAACAGCATGATCGAACAACTACGCATCGAACGCACCCAATTGGCGGAGCAGCATTATTTTTTGGAAAAACTGATCAAAGCGTCACCTATTGCCATTTTGATCCTGGATTTTGACGACCATTTGAGTGAAATCAACCCTAAAGCCCAGGATTTATTGAGCTTGTCGCCCCTGGACCAAAGTTGGCACAATCGCCCCTTGGCTACCTTGAGCCACCCACTGACGCCCCACCTGGTTCCTTTAAAAAACGGTGACCACCAAACCATCGCCATCAACGGGATCGAAACTTACAAAGTACAACGCTCCTTTTTTATGGATCGGGGTTTTCAACGCCCCTTCATCATGGTGGAAGAGCTAAGCGAGGAGCTGCTGGCTTCCGAAAAAAAGGCCTACGGCAAGGTAATCCGTATGATGGCCCACGAGGTCAACAATACCGTGGGGGCCATCAATTCCATCATCGATAGCACCCAGCGTTATCTTTTGAAGCAGGAAGAAAATCAATTCTCTTCCGCCCTGGCTGTGGCTCATTCCCGCAATGAACGACTCAATGTATTCATGCGCCGCTTTGCTGATGTGGTGCGCCTGCCACAGCCGCAGTTGGAGTACCGGGATTTTAATGGGGTCTTGCAAGATGCTACGACATTGTACCAGCCTTTGTTTGTAGAAAAAGGAGTCCAGTTGAGTTTTATGCCTTCGCCACAGCCTGTACGGGTAAAAATGGATGTGCAACAAATGGAGCAGGTGTTGATCAACGTCCTGAAAAATGCACTGGAGGCCTGTGTGGCTGGGCAGCAGGTGGAAGTGGTCTTGGCGGCAAACAGTTTGAACATTCGCAACAATGGTGCTCCAATTCCCAAGGGCAATGAGCACCTTTTATTTACGCCTTTTTTTAGCAACAAGACTGAAGGCCAGGGCATTGGGCTGACCTTGATCCGGGATATTTTGATGGGACATGGCTGGAAGTTTTCCTTAAGGACTGAGGAGGATGGGTGGACTTGGTTCAGGATTTGGTGGGGGTAGCCTTTTTATTTTTTAAAATATTCTTCGGCAGAAGCCAAAGATGTAAATAATAAAATCTATCCACGAAGCCAATATTCCTTTTTTAATCTTCAATACAATATACATCCAAAATTAGTTAATAATGTCATACCTCTATTGTTAAATTTGAAGCACTTTTTCAGCTTTCCTTCCCTATCTTTACCCCAAATCCAAACAATGACGCTCACTACTCATAACACTTTCCCCTCCGTAGCGGAACTGACCAGCACCTTTGCCGATTGGCTCGGTGAGTTGGTTGCCTCCAAAGACAGCTTCTCCATCGCACTGTCCGGCGGCCGTACCCCCATTTTTATTTTTGACTATCTGGTGGCCAACTACCGCGACAAAATTGAGTGGCAAAAAATCAAGTTTTACTGGGGCGACGAGCGTTGTGTGTCTCCAGAAGATGCAGAAAGCAACTACCGCGCTGCCATGGAGCATCTTTTGTTGCCCCTGGGCATTCCTGCGGCCAACATCTTCCGCATCCAGGGCGAGGATGACCCGGAGGACGAAGCACTACGCTACGCGCAAGTACTGCGCGACACCCTGCCTATCGTAAATGGTGTACCTAAACTGGATCTGGTGCTCCTCGGCATGGGTGCCGACGGCCATACCGCTTCCATTTTCCCCAATCGCCTGGATTTACTGGCTTCTGCGCGGGTATGTGAGGCAGTTACCCACCCCGAATCTGGCCAGGCCCGGGTAACCCTGACCATGCAAGTCATCAACCGCGCCGAGCGGGTCGTTTTTTTAGTGACCGGTGACGACAAAACCGAAAAAGTAAAACTCATTACGGGGGGCAAACAAAACGCCAAACTTTTCCCCGCCACTTACGTGAATCCCTCTAGCGGACAATTATATTGGCTTTTTGACCAGGCAGCCAATCCAAAACCATAGCTTATTTGGTCAAAAACAAAAAACAGTATTTTTCTTAAGTTTGGATGATTATTTCCAAACAAGGTTGCTATATTGGGTCGGTTTCTAAAATTTATACAAACAATAAGCATTGCGACCTACAGACATAACCGATCCTGAATATTTCCACAAAGTTGTGGATTGTCAGTATGCCTGCCCAGCGCATACCCCCGTACCGGAGTATATCCGATTGATCGCTGCGGAACGCTACACCGAAGCCTACATGGTCAATTGGGAGTCGAACGTTTTCCCCGGTGTATTGGGACGTACCTGTGACAGGCCTTGTGAACCCGCGTGCCGCCGTGGCCGGGTTGATGAAGAACCCGTAGCCATTTGCCGCCTCAAACGGGTAGCTGCCGATAACAAAGGCGATGTGCAAGCCTGGCTGCCAGAAATTCCACTGATCAAAAATGGCAAAAAAGTTGCCTTGATCGGGGGTGGCCCAGCTTCCTTGACCGTTGCCCGTGACCTCGCCCCGCAAGGTTACGAAATCCACCTCTTCGACGAACAAATCGCCGGAGGAGGGATGATGCGCAGCCAGATTCCAAGTTTCCGCTTACCCGAATCCGTGCTCAACGAGGAGGTGAATTTCGTCCTCGACATGGGCATCCATACGCATTTCAAAACCTACGTTTCCAGTTTGCATGAAGTGCTCAACCAGGGCTACGACGCCGTGTTTATAGGTACGGGTGCCCCCAAAGGCCGCGACCTCAACATCCCTGGCCGCGAAGAAGGCAAAGCCAACATCCACATCGGCATCGAGTGGCTGGCGAGTGTAGCTTTTGAACATACTGCCAAAATTGGCAAAAAAGTGATCGTACTCGGTGGTGGAAACACCGCTATGGACTGTTGCCGCACTTCCCGCCGCCTCGGTGGTGACGAGGTAAAAGTAGTGGTGCGCAGCCCCTTCGCAGAGATGAAAGCTTCACCCTGGGAAAAAGAAGACGCCCAGCACGAAGACATTCCGATTCTGGACAACCACGTACCCAAGGAATTTGTGGTAGAAAATGGTCGCCTGGTCGGCATGCGTTTTGAAAAAGTGAAGGCCGTTTACGACGAAAAAGGCAAACGTTCGCTCGTACCAACGGGTGAACCGCTGGTGTACATCGAAGCAGATGACGTGCTGATTGCCATCGGTCAGGAAAATACTTTCCCCTGGATCGAGCGCGATCTGGGGCTGGAGTTCGACAATTGGGGCATGCCCGTGGTGTCGCGCAAAACCTTCCAGTCTACTCTGGATCAGGTATTCTTTGGTGGCGACGCGGCTTTTGGCCCCGAAAACGTCATCACCGCTGTAGCCCAGGGCCACCACGCTGCAGTGTCGATCGACCTGTATTGCCAGGGTAAAGATGTCCAAGTGCGCCCTTCGCCGCTGACCAATTTGGTGAGCCAAAAAATGGGCATCCACGAGTGGACTTACGACAGTATAGTGGTCAACGACGACCGTTACAAAGTTCCTCACGCTGAAAAGCAAAAGACCCTCCGAGATCGCAAGGTGGAGGTGGAATTGGGTTTCGCCAAAGATACTGGCTTTAAAGAAGCCCAGCGTTGTTTGAACTGCGATGCACAAACCGTATTTTATACCAATCGCTGCATAGAGTGTGACGCTTGTGTAGACATTTGTCCTACTTCCTGCATTACGTTTACCGATAATGGCGAAGAGGACGACCTGCGCACAAGGCTCAACGCCCCCGCCCTCAATCTTTCCCAGGACTTGTACGTCTCCGACCTCTTACCTCAAACCAAAAGGGTGATGGTGAAGGACGAAGACGTTTGTCTGCACTGTGGTCTTTGCGCTGAGCGCTGCCCTACTGCTGCCTGGGATATGCAGAAATTTTTATATTCAACGAGTAAAGCCAGTAATGTATGCGGAGTGTTGCAGCTGTAAACGACTTTGTAGTACGTTTCGCCAACGTCAACGGCACCGGTTCGGCTAGTGCCAATAACATGTTTGCCAAGGCAGTGTTCCGCATGGGCTTGCCTTTTTCGGCCAAAAACATCTTTCCTTCCAATATTCAGGGTTTGCCTACCTGGTACGAAGTACGCATCAGTGAAAAGGGCTACCTGGGACGCCGCGACGGCATCGATTTGATGGTGTGCATCAATCCACAAAGTTTGCCGCAGGACGTCAAATCGGTCAGTTCAGGAGGTTATTTTGTGTACGACAGTACCAAAATCTTGCACCCCGAGTTTGTTCGTGAAGACATCACCTACATCGGCATTCCGATGATGGAAATTTGCCTGCGCGAATACACCGATCCCCGCCAGCGGCAGTTGTTCAAAAACATGATCTACGTCGGCGCACTGTCGATGTTGCTCGACATGGATTTTGAGGTCTTCAAAGGCATCATCGCCGATGAATTTAAGAAGAAAGAAAAACTAATCGCCCCCAACATCCATGCCATGGAACTGGGGCGCAACTACGTAGCCGAGCATTACGAGTACCCCTTGCCCATCCGTATGGAAACCCGCGACCTGGTGGGCGATAGCATCCTGATGGATGGCAACTCAGCCTGTGGCTTGGGGGCTGTATATGGTGGCGCTACGGTAGCCGCCTGGTACCCGATCACCCCTTCAACTTCCCTGGTGCAGGCTTTTGAAAAATACGCCAACCGTTTGCGGATCGACAAGGAGACGGGTAAAAAGAAATTTGCCGTTGTTCAGGCGGAAGACGAACTGGCCGCTATCGGGGTAGCCATCGGGGCCAACTGGAACGGTGCGCGCTCTTTTACTGCGACGAGTGGCCCAGGAGTGTCCTTGATGAACGAGTTTTTGGGTCTGGCTTATTTCGCTGAAATCCCGGTGGTGTTGACCGATGTACAACGCTCGGGACCATCCACGGGCATGCCTACCCGCACCCAACAATCGGATATTTTGCTGGCAGCCTATGCTTCGCATGGGGATACCAAACACATCCTCTTGTTTCCCGCGAATCCTAAAGAGTGTTTCGAAATCCAGGCCTTGTCCTTCGATTTGGCCGATCGTTTGCAAACGCCCATCTTGGTCATGATTGATCTCGACCTAGGCATGAACGAGCACCTTTCGCCACCCCTGAAGTGGGACGACAGCCGCAAATACGACTGGGGCAAGGTATACGACGCAGAGGAACTGGAGCAAATGGCGCAATACGGTCGCTACCTCGATTCCGACGGCGACGGCATCACTTATCGCACCATTCCGGGTACGCACCCCACCAAAGGTTCGTTTTTCACCCGGGGTACTTCGCGGGATGAATACGCCCGTTACACCGAAGATGGATCTGTTTACGTACGCAACATGAACCGCCTGCTCAAAAAATGGGATACGGCCAAAGAAATCATCCCACAGCCGGAGTTTTACCAGCAGGGCAACCAACATAAAGAGGGGATCATCTTCTTCGGCACCACGACCGATTCCGCCCTGGAAGCCCTTGATTTGTTGCGTGAAGATGGAATTGAACTGGACGCCATGCGCCTCTTGTCCTTTCCTTTTTCCAAACAAGTGGAAGACTTTGTACAGGCACACGAGCGCATCTACGTCATTGAACAAAACCGCGACGCGCAAATGCGCAGCTTGCTGATCAATGAACTGGAAGTGAATCCGGATAAGCTGATTCGAGTCCTGAATTTTGATGGCATGCCGATTACGGCAGCGTATATTCAGGGGGAAATTAAGGAAAAAATGGTTGCGGAGGTTTAGGGAAGTTGAGGAAGGTTGAGAAGGTTTATGCTACCGCAGCGACAGCCTCAACTTTCCTAAACCTTCTCAACCCTCTCAACCCTTTACTTCAACTTTTCAACTTCTTCATCATATGACTTACGTAAAACCTTCATTCCGCCACCCCGACTTGCCCAAAAACGATTTGGGCTTTACGAAAAAAGACTACGAGGGTGCCATTTCGACCCTCTGTGGCGGTTGTGGTCACGACTCTATCAGTGGCTCCATTACGCAGGCCTGTTTTGAAATGTCGATTGCGCCACACCGCTTGGCCAAATTGTCGGGTATCGGGTGTTCTTCCAAAACACCTACCTACTTCCTGGGCAATTCGCACGGTTTCAACTCCGTACACGGGCGCATGCCTTCGGTAGCGACGGGGGCTAACCTGGCCAACCGCGATTTGATTTATATGGGGGTATCCGGCGACGGCGACACGGCCAGCATCGGGATGGGCCAGTTCGTACATGCGGTGCGCCGCAACTTGAATGTAGTCTACATCGTGATGAACAACGGCTGCTACGGACTTACCAAAGGGCAAGACTCGGCGACAGCTGATGTGGGTTCGATTAGCAAAAACGGAATGAACCAATTTCAAGCCATCGACTTGCCTGCATTGGCGCTGGAATTGGGCGCTTCCTTTGTGGCCCGCAGTTTTTCGGGGGACAAAACCCAGTTGATTCCCTTGATCAAAGCGGCGATTTCGCACCACGGTTTCGCCCTGATCGATGTCATTTCTCCTTGTGTAACCTTCAACAACAATACAGGCTCCACTAAAGCCTACGATTACGTTCGTGAACACATCACCACTGCTGATGTGGTTGACTACGTGCCACCGGGTGAAGAGATCACGATGGACTACCCCGAAGGTACTTCCGCCGATTTGACCCTACACGACGGCTCCATGCTGCAACTGACCAAATTGGCACCCAACTGGGATCCACGGGATAAGCTGGCGGCGATGCAACGCATTTATATGTCTCGCGCCAAACAGGAAATTCTGACGGGTTTGTTGTACATCGACCCGAATACTCAGGATTTACACGATTTGATTGGGACGGTGGCTACTCCGCTGAATGAGTTGCTGGAGGAGGATTTGTGCCCGGGGAATGCGGTGTTGGAGGAGATCAATCGGGGCTTGCGGTAGGTGGCACTAATCACTTTTGAAGCATACCCAAGCGACATATTAGCACAAAGGACACAAAGGGGACACAGAGAACACAAAGTTAGACGTTGACGATCTTTGTGTTCTCTGTGCCCCCTTTGTGTCCTTTGTGCTAAAAAATGCCCCTTAGAGAAAAATCCTTGTGTCCTTTTTTCGTTTTGCGTAAACATTGGGAAGCAGACCACGTTTTACCTTCGTTGTACAACCTTTGCTACCCTCTTCACCCATGCAATTCGAATTCACACCCAAGAGCGGCCTCCTGCTCATCTTCTTCGTTCACGGCCTGGTTTTTTGCTTTTTGCTCCTCAAAAAAGGTTGGCAACACCAGGACAAGGCCAGTCTGTGGCTGAGTCTGTTTGTTTTTTTGTGCGCGATGTACATTGCTCCATTTATGCTGGGCTACGCAGGTTGGTACTCCCGGGGATTTAGCCGCAACATCATGTTTTATGTTCCCTTCCAACAATTGCTGCTCATCGGGCCAGTCATCTATTTTTACACCCAAAGTTTGTTGAACAAGTCTTTTCAACTCAGCAAAAAAGACTTTTGGCACTTCCTCCCTGCTCTGGCTTATTTTGTGTACACCCTCATCGTTTTTGTCACCGATAAAATCATTCTCCACCAATACTATTTTTATGCCGATCAACAGGACAAAGACCTGGATCCCTGGTATCAGGTGGCGGGGCTAATTTCGATGCTGGTGTATTTATACCTGAGTTTGCGGTATTACGCGATGTACAAGAAGCTTGCTTTTGAAGTGGTCAGTTTTGCGGATTCCATTTTGTTCAATTGGGTTCAGCGCTATCTCCTGGCACTTTTGTTGATTTCCTTGTTGCGGGTTTTGTTCTTTATTTTGAACCCGGAATGGGGAGAATTTGGCAGTAAGTTCTGGTACTACCTCTGTTTTTCCATTTTGTTCTACTACATCACCATCAGCGGGTATGCCAATTCAGTACAATCGGTGATTGCTGTGGAAGCGGCTTTAACTTATCAGGAAATAACAGTGCAGGTTCCAGAAAAGGAGAGCAAAGAGCCCAGCGAGTTGGTCAATTTACCCGAGTGGAAGGACAAAATTGTACAAACAATGCAAGCAGAGCGGCTCTTTGAAAACTCCAACCTCACCTTAACCGATGTGGCGGAAAAGCTCAGAACCAACCCCAAGCAGGTGTCCCAAATCGTGAATCAAGGCTTTCAACTCAATTTCAACGACTTCGTCAACCAATACCGCACCGAGGCCATACTCGAAAAATTTCAACACGGCGAGCATCGCCAGAAAACCCTCTTGGCCCTCGCTCTGGAATGTGGCTTCAACTCCAAATCGACTTTTAACCGCGCCTTTAAAAAAAGCACTGGCCTTTCCCCACAACATTACCTAAAAAATCAGGGCTAAAATGGGTGCCAAATCTGGATTTGAAGCGCCGAAGAAACTGTCCTGCCTGATTTTTGGGGCTTGAACTTCAAAAACAGGATCATGAAAAGTTTTTTCGCTGCACTTCTTTTATTGCTGGCAACTTTCACCCAAGGTATTGCCCAAAACATCGAAGTTGCCAAAATTGACCAATTGCTGGAATCCAAAATTAAGGCTGGCGCACCAGGTTTGGCGCTGGGTATTGTTAAAAATGGCACCATCGTGTACGAACGTTACCTGGGGCTGGCCAATTTGCAACACCAAATCCCAGTTGAGGCCCAAACCCGCTTCAACCTGGCCTCAGTAGCCAAACAGTTCACGGCATTGTGTGTGTTAAAACTGGTTTTGGAAAACAAGCTCTCCCTTGAAGCCGACATCCGCCAGTATTTACCGCAAATGTACCCCCAGCTCAAAACCGCCATCCCGCTCAAAACCCTGCTCAATCATTCCAGCGGCGTGCGGGATTTTTACGACCTGCTCAGCATCAGCGGCAAACCCTGGTGGCGACAGGAAGGCCTGGACAATGAGGATGCGCTGGCCTTGTTGCTAAAGCAAAAAGAGCTCAATTTCACGCCCGATACCGAGCATTGGTACAGCAATTCAAACTATACCTTGCTAGCGGAAATTGTCACCAAAGTGAGCGGAACCCCTTTCCCGGAATATGCCAAACAACTTTTTACAGACTTGGGCATGCCCAATACTCAATTCTGCACGAATTACATGCAGGTGATTCCTTTTCAGTCGCTGCCTTACAACGACTGGGGCGATGGCAGCTGGCAGCAATACCCCATGATGACCAATCTTTACGCAGATGGCTTTTTGTACACCACGTTGAAGGACCAGCTGGTGTTTGAGCAAGCCATTCAAAAGGCTGCGGCCCAAGCCAATTCTTTGTTGCCGATCAGTCAAAAACCAATCCCCAACACCCGAATTCAGAGCTATGGCTACGGCTTAGAAATCAGTCCGATCAACGGCTATCCTGCGGTGCATCATTCTGGCAGCACCGGCTCGTACAATGCCCAAACCCTGCGTTTCCCCGACGAAAAATTGAGCATCATCGTCCTGAGCAACAATGGCAATTTGTGGAGTGGCGGAATTGCCCGAGAAGTGGCTGCCCAAATTCTGGGGCGCAAAACAGCAGAAACCCCTTATCTCACCCGACCAGCACAAGTACAAGCGGCCTCAACACCCAGCGATTTGGTCGGTCAGTACCGCAGCACCGACAACAACATCATTCGGATTCAGCTCAAGGAAGCTCACTTGTACTGGCAAATGGACAACAACAACCCACGCAAACTGATACAGGAGGAGGGCAATTTATACCATTGGGACATTGATGAAGATTGGAAAATAGCCTTCAGCAACCGGCCAGATTCAACAAGCAGCATGGTGCTCTATACCAAGTCGGAGCAGCCAGAGGTGCTTAAAAAACTGCCTCCTTTCAGCCCTTCCGATGCCTATTTGCAGGCTTGTGTAGGTAAGTATTTTAGTGCAGAGCTAGATTTGGCGTTTACCATCAAAATGTCACTAGAAAAGGGTTTGATTTTTAAAAGAGAAGGAGGTAAAAATGAAACCAAAATCGAGGTGGTACAAAAGGGCGAGCTCCTGGCCTCGGATTACAAAATGAGACTGGAAACTGCGGCCAATGGGCGGGTGATGGCGGTGTTGTTGACGTATAGTCGGGTGAGGAGTTTGCGTTTTGAGAAGGTGGAATGATGCGTTTGTGCAGGATGGCTATTTTTTGAATCTCAAATAATTTCCGTTATTTGCGATTCTAACCATTGTACCTTAAGCATGCAAAAGCTCCTACTCATCCTGATATTTTGTGGCCTCTTCGCTTGCCAAAGCAAAACCCAGCAGGCTACTGAACCCACCATCTCACCCAACGCCGAGCGCTTTTACGACCAGCACCC
>JAIXOO010000504.1 GCA_027486765.1 Saprospiraceae bacterium | reverse complement strand
TAAAGGTTTCAACCAAATCACTTTGAAAGCTAGCGATTTGAATGCTACTGGTGTGTTGTACTACACCCTGGAAGCTGACGATTTCACTGCTACCAAGAAGATGATTATTGTTGAATAATTTGACAGCCCCCATGATCTCATGATCGTGGGGGCTATATTTCCACGTAATAATAAGAGCGAAGGGCTGCCAAATGGCAGCCCTTCGTTTTTTTATTTCACCTTCTCGATTACTTCCTGGATGCTTTGGTAAATTTCCAATTTTGGCTGATCCAAAAAAGGCCCGGGAAACACCCATTCCGCAACCTCAATATCTTCTTCGGTTTGGGGTGTCAAATCTTTTTGGGGCGTTTGCATTCTGTACCAATAGGTGCGTTTGAGGATACGTCTTTCTTTCGGATCCCGATAGGTATGGTAAGTATGCCCCAAAAAATCCCCTAATGAAATTTCACCAATACCCGTTTCCTCTTCCACCTCCCGCACGGCGGCCTGCTCAGGCGTTTCACCTGGATCAATTTTCCCTTTAGGCAAATCCCAGGAACCACGTCGATAAATCACCAACAATTCACCCTGAGCATTGAATACACAACCTCCCGCAGCTTCAATCAATTTGAAATTGGAGCAGAAATCAACCCACAACTGTTCCAAATCTTCTGAAAAGATGGTAATGGAGTCCAACTGACGGCCTTTTTCTAGCATGTCTGCGTAATTCAGAAAAATTTTGGGCGAACCATTGTAGCGCGCCACAATCTGGGTTTTATCGCCAGGAACCTGTTGAGCGAGGGATAAATCTGCGGATAAAATGAATGGAATGTCGTTAATGTAGATTTTGTACATTTGTGTCTTTATTTTGTCGACTAAAAACCAAAGTCCATTTGGAAATGAATTTTGCCACCGAAGTAGCCAAAAACTTATTGCAAATTAAGGCAATAAAGTTAAGTCCTCAAAACCCTTTTACCTGGGCTTCAGGACTCAAGTCTCCCATTTATTGCGACAATCGCACCCTCCTATCTTACCCGGTAATCCGAGACATGGTGGTGGAAGGTTTGGTTGAAAAAAGTAAACTTTTCCAGCCGTTTGACCTGGTGGCGGGAGTCGCTACGGCGGGCATTCCACATGGGGCCCTTTTGGCAGATCGTTTAAAATTGCCCTTCGTGTACGTGCGGGCAAAGGCTAAGGAACATGGCCGACAAAACCTCATTGAAGGTGAACTTAAACCCGGCCAAAAAGTTTTAGTGATCGAGGATTTGATCTCTACCGGGGGAAGCAGCTTACAGGCAGTGGAAGCATTGCGCAGCGAAGGTGCTACCGTGGTTGGTGTGCTGGCTATTTTCTCTTATGAATTTGATGCGGCCAAAACCTCATTCGAACAGGCTGAGTGCCCACTGGAGACCTTGAGCAATTACAGCGCAATGACCCAAGTAGCTGTGGAATCAGCCTATGTAAGTTCAGTGGATCAAGAAACGCTAAGACTTTGGCGCCAAGATCCTAAACAATGGAGTGCCCAATGGGAAAACTAAAAATATAATTCTGTTAACGAACTAGGTCTACAGCGGATAATTTTTATATTTATCCGTTAGTTTAGTACCAACCAATTTATTATGTCGGTAATTACAGCTCAATCTGAACAATTCTTGTTTCAGTATCTCAATAATGCCTCTCCGACCGGGTTTGAGTCAGCCGGGCAAAAACTCTGGTTAGAATACATTCGCCCATTTGTCCACGAAACAGGCCTGGACAACTATGGCACGGCTTATGGCATCATCAATCCTGGCAAGGATTTCAAGGTAGTCATCGAAGGTCATGCCGATGAAATATCCTGGTTTGTCAATTTCATCACGGATGATGGATTTTTGCACGTTGTCCGCAACGGAGGCTCAGATCAAATGATTGCGCCCTCCAAACGGGTCAACATCCATACGGCAAATGGGATTGTCAAAGGGATTTTTGGTTGGCCCGCGATCCATACCCGTAATGGGGAGGAAAACAACCTGGCACCAAAAGTAGACAACATCTTCATTGACGTAGGTGCCAAAAACAAAGAGGAAGTGCTGGAAATGGGCATTCACGTTGGTTGTGTACTGGTGTATGAAGACGAGGTCATGACCTTAAATGATCGCTATTACGTAGGCCGGGCCTTGGATAACCGCATCGGAGGTTTTTGTATCGCCGAAGTAGCCCGCTTGTTACATGAAAACAAGGTTGAACTGCCTTATAGCCTTTACATTGTCAACTCGGTTCAGGAAGAAGTGGGCCTGCGTGGAGCAGAAATGATTGCCCAAAGCATCAAACCACAAGTTGCCATCATCACCGATGTGACCCACGATACCAATACACCATTGATCAGTAAGAAAAAATTTGGCGACGTAAAATGTGGCGGTGGGCCTTCGGTTACTTATGCTCCGGCCGTACACAATAAATTACTTGCGCTGATCATCGATGCGGCTACAGCCAACGAAATTCCGTTCCAGCGGGAAGCAGCCTCTCGACGTACCGGTACCGATACGGATGCATTTGCCTATTCCAACGGTGGGGTACCCTCTGCTTTGATTTCCCTACCCTTGCGCTATATGCATACCACGGTTGAAATGGCCCACAAGGAAGATGTGAACAACGTAATCAGCCTCATTTACCATTCACTGCAAAAAATTGAGTACCAGCACAATTTCAAATATTTCTAATCAAATAGCTCATTTAAGCTCCTGAATGGCGCGTTCAATTACGGTATCTACCCCCCGATCACGGTCAGCTTTATTGAGCACAACCTGAATATCGGGCGGTACGCCATTTTCAAAATTTTCACCAGCGGGGCTGAGTGTTCGGGAAATGGAAAAGCGATACGTCCAACCATTGGGCAATTGACCACCATTGGGAATGCCCAAGCCGCCGCCGGTACGATCACCGATTAGCACAACGTTGTCTACTTCTCTGGCGGCCAAGGCAAAGAAGGAAGCAGCGCTGAAAGTCCCCCTGTCGATGAGCACTGCGATTTTTTTACCGAATTTGAAGCGGTCTTCATTGGGCTCAGCGTAAGCTGCCTGAGGCCCCTCAAAATCCTCAGGACCAGGGCCTGACTTGAGGTAAGAATTGTACAACAATGTTTTTTTCGATACGATTTGGTTCAGGATTCTAAATACATTAGCAGCGCTACCACCTCCATTTTGGCGGATGTCGAAAATCAAGCCGGACATATTCCGGTAATAACTCAGGAGGTAATTGACATGAGCGGGAGAAATCGTCCCCTCAAAAGAATTGTACCGTATGTAGGCTACTTTTTTATCCACACCTACCACATTGTGCTCAAATGGCCCGGTGATGATGTAGTCGCTCTTGAGGTAATGCTCACGCACCACCCGAATATCGATGTTTTCGGGGCCAAGCAAGTCAAAGTCAAAACGCGACCGTCGAAAGGGTGAAATCAAATTGACGTGACCATCCTTCAGTTCGTTTAGCATCGCAAACAAAACTTTGAACAACTCATCGCTGGTCATCTTGTCCTTGATTTGTGGCTCATATTTGCTGCGGATTGCCGACCAGTCAATGTTTTTATACGCAAAAAAGGAATATTTATCGTTGCATTGCTGCCACAAATACTCAAAATTTTCCCGTGGATTATCCGCCACTTCTTGCTCAAAAATCAAGGTTTCACAGGAAAACAGCAGCAACAAGGCAGTGCAACTAAGGATAGTACTAAATTTCATGATTGTAAAATTAATTGAGTCGAATCATTATTCCCAATACCATTTGATGATGGCCCAATTCCAGACGATTGATTGCGTTGGCACTGCGCTGTGCGTCCCAGAGATACGTTAGTCGTAAAGCATTTCCGTTCAACAAATAATAATAGGCATCAGAACGCCACTGTAGTCGCAAGCCTCCAAAATTCAGTTTGTTATTGGCAAATACATCGGCATCTCCGTCGGAAAAATCGTCGATATAGGCATAATCGGGACGCCAAACGGAATTCAGCAATGGTAAACTGAGTTGAGTACTCAACTTCATGTGCCGCAACCCTTGCCGCTGGCGAATGAACAAAAATTTACCCGCCGACTGCTCATGGCTGATCCTCCAGTTGAATTTGCCAGTTGCAAATAAGGTATTGATGCTTTCCCATACCAAAGCAGCATTCAAAAACGCTGGTGTAACTCGTTGCGCCGAGTAGCCGCCTAGATGTAATCCTGCCCGGAAATCGAATTTCCCTTCCTCTTTATCCCAAATTTTGCGCAAAACGCGCGCATTGTAATAAAAGACGGTTGATTCTGAATTAAAGGTTGCTACTTTGGACACACTGCTCTCCCCCACCCCAAGACCACCATCCACGGAGATGTCCCAACGCGGGCCTTCAAAGCCCAGCTCCACCATTCCCCCGTAGTGAAATCCGCGATAAACCAAAGGTGAAACTCCAAAATCCCGGCTACTTTGATAGTCGAGTAAAGCTGCTACATTCAAATACTTCCCGTAACGGAAATCAGTTTGGGTACTTTTTTCCTGGGCCGATAATCGGACAAGTAAAAAAAAGCTAAAAATGGCAATACCGTAAGAAACGCTCTTCATGTGAAATGGGTTAGTATCAGACAATAAGTCTACAAAAAACCTGGGAAATAATAATAGGTTGTACGTAAAAATCCTAATTTTCGTCCAAAGCATTACAAACACCATGCAAAACGACACACTTTTTATTCGGCTAATCGAATCCAGCGACAATGTGCCCATGGCTAAAATCATCCGGGAAGTGATGACCGCCTACGGTGCGGTTGGGGATGGGTTTTCCATCAACGATCCTGAAGTCGATCAGATGTACGACTATTACCAGGCTGATGGATCTGCTTATTATGTACTGAGTAATGCTCAAAACCAGGTATTGGGTGGCGGCGGCATTGGCCCTTTAGTCGGCGGAGATCCCGCAACTTGTGAGCTCAAAAAAATGTACTTCGTACCCAGTGTACGCGGCCGTGGAATGGGGCAAGAAATGGTCAAGCACCTGCTTGAGGCAGCAAAAAACTTGGGATACAAAACCTGCTACCTCGAAACCCTCGAAAGAATGACCGAGGCAAAAGCTTTGTACCTCAAAATGGGCTTTGAAAAACTATGTGGCCAAGTAGGCAACACAGGGCATAGCGGCTGTGACTCCTTTTACTCAAAAAAACTTTAGTGCCTCTTTGGTGTCTCAGGTTTCTTAGGTGGTGAAAAAAAATTCTTCACCACCTAAGAAACCTAAGGGGCGATAAAAAAATAAATGCTCATTTTGCCAGAGGATTAGATAAGTAAACGGTTCAATTTAAGTGTCTTATCTAATCCTCTGGCTCAGGAAAAATGAACATTTATTTTTGCCCCACTACTAAGGCACTAAAGAAAGACCTTAGAAGCCATCAATAATGGCTTTCGTAATATTGTTGATAAGCACCGGAGGTCACCGCTTCCAACCAATCGCTGTGTTCCAGGTACCATTGAGCGGTCATTTTTAGCCCATCCTCTGGATTGACCTGTGGCTCCCAATTGAGCTCATTTTTCAACTTGGTCGCATCAATCGCGTAACGTCGGTCGTGCCCGGGGCGGTCTTTCACAAAAGTGATCAACTGCCGGGAAGTCCCCTCGCTACGGCCCAACAACTCATCCATCACATCACAGAGGTAATGAACCAGATCAATGTTGCGGCGTTCGTTGTTGCCTCCAATGTTGTAGGTCTCCCCAATTTTTCCCTGGTGATAAATCAAATCAATGGCCGCCGCATGATCTTCCACCCACAACCAATCCCTTGTGTACAAACCATCGCCGTACACCGGCAGGGTTTTGTTGTTGCAGATGTTGTTGATGATCAGCGGAATCAATTTCTCAGGAAACTGGTAAGGTCCGTAATTGTTGGAACAATTGGACACTACCGTAGGTAAGCCAAACGTATGGTGATAAGCCCGCACCAACATATCCGATCCAGCCTTGGAAGCAGAATATGGCGAGCGGGGGTCATAGGCAGTTTCCTCCGTAAAAAGGCCCGTTTCCCCCAGTGAACCGTACACCTCATCAGTAGAAATGTGGTAAAAACGTTGATGGGTAGGGTTGACCCAAGTGGCTTTGGCGACGTTCAACAAATTGAGCGTACCCAAAATATTCGTTTCAACAAAAGCCATTGGATTGCTAATCGAACGATCTACGTGGGACTCAGCCGCTAGGTGAATCACCCCATCGAATGCATAAGTAGCAAACAATTCCTTGAGCAAATCATTGTCGCGAATGTCACCCTTACAAAACACGTAATTGGGCGCGTTTTCTACGTCAGTCAAATTGCTCAAGTTGCCCGCATAAGTCAGCAAATCGAGGTTAACAATACGGTACTGTGGGTATTGCTTGACCATTCTTTTCACCAGATGAGTGCCGATGAATCCGGCACCTCCGGTAATGAGGA
This sequence comes from Saprospiraceae bacterium, assembly GCA_027486765.1. Taxonomy (GTDB): domain Bacteria; phylum Bacteroidota; class Bacteroidia; order Chitinophagales; family Saprospiraceae; genus Haliscomenobacter. The sequence goes on along the minus strand of JAIXOO010000504.1, from coordinate 21,945 downwards.
TGTTTTGTGTATAGGACATAGCTATAAGGGTTCCAGGGGTCCTGAGTTCCAAGGTTCCAGGGTTCTAAGTTCCAGGGTTTGGGCTGAGCCCAGGAACCTCGGAACCCTGGAACGCTGGAACCTTAACCCGGTTCTACAACAGTTTTAAAATAATCAAAAGTGCGCTGCAAACCTTCGGCACGTGGCACCTTTGGCTCCCAACCGAGAATGTTTCTGGCCTTGGTGATGTCTGGCTGGCGTACTTTAGGGTCATCAACTGGCAATGGACGGTAATCCACAAAGGCTTTGGGGTTCCCCACCAAATCCAGAATTTCTTGCGCGAACTGCAAGATGGTACACTCGTCAGGGTTGCCGATATTAACGGGCTGACTGTAATCGCTCAAGAGGAGGCGGTAAATCCCTTCCACCAAATCGTCAACATAACAGAAGGAACGGGTCTGAGAGCCATCTCCAAACACAGTGAGCCCTTCCCCTCGAATGGCTTGTGAAAAAAATGCTGGCAATACCCGACCGTCTTCTACCCGCATCCGAGGGCCATAAGTATTGAAAATTCTGATAATCCGGGTATCTACCTGATGAAATGTATGATAGGCCATCGTGATGGCTTCCAAAAAACGTTTGGCTTCGTCATAAACCCCACGTGGCCCAATCGGGTTCACGTTGCCCCAATACTCCTCAGATTGTGGATGCTCCAGCGGGTCGCCGTACACCTCAGAAGTTGAAGCGACCAGAATCCGTGCCTTTTTTTCACGTGCGAGGCCCAGCAAATTGTGCGTCCCCAAAGCCCCAACTTTCAAGGTTTGAATGGGCATTTTCAGGTAATCAATGGGGCTGGCTGGTGAGGCAAAATGCAGGATGTAATCAAGTTTACCGGGGACATGTATGAACTTGGTGATGTCATGATGGTAGTACTCGAATTCTTTGAGAGGGAACAGGTGTTCAATGTTTTGGATGTTTCCCGTCAGGAGGTTATCCATACCTACGACCTGATAACCTTCTTTGATAAACCGATCGCTGAGGTGCGATCCCAAAAATCCGGCTGCGCCGGTAATGAGGACTCTTTTCACTGGACAATTTTTTACAGCTGGTTTTTAAATTACTGCCCTAAAGATAAACTTCGACGGCTGCTTTACCTAAAAGTTTTTTACTAGCCGAGGGGAAAAGCTTAATTTTGAGGTATAAACAATCCTAACCTGCATGAGAAGAGGCCTATTCTTGCTTATCCTTGTTTTGATGTATGCCATCCAACTCTCTGCTCAAGTTTCCAAAAATGAGCCCAAAGGAGTGATTTTGAGCAAATTCACCTACGGGGCCCAATTACCCGCTGGAACTTTAAAAGAACGTTTCGGCACCAATTTCATTGCCGGGGGAGGCATCGATTGGCAATGGGGGCCCAAAAACTGGGTGCTTGGGGTAGATGCACAGTATGTTTTTGGCAACCAGGTCAAAGAAGATCCCCTCGTAGGTCTGCGCACCAAGGAAGGTCACATCATTGGCAACGACCGCGAGGTAGCCGATATTCCCATGCGTGAGCGTGGGTTTTATGTGGGCCTTACCGCCGGGCGGGTGTTTCCCGTCAATGCTGCGCAATCCTCCCGGGCGGGTTGGCGCTTCAATTTTGGTATTGGTATGCTCCAGCACAAAATTCGCATCCAGGATGATCCCCAGCGTTCAGTCGTCCAGTTGACCGATGAGTACAAAAAAGGTTACGACCGCCTCAGCAACGGTCTAGCCCTGCAACAGTATTTTGGCTACCAAGCCCTAAGCAAGGATCGGCGTAGTAACTTTATGGCAGGGTTTGAATTCATGCAGGGATTTACGCAATCGCGACGTAGTTTTGATTTTGCTACGCAAGGCAAGGATGGAAAAAAACGCATCGATGTGTTATTGGGTATTCGTGTGGGCTGGATTCTCCCTTTCTACGCTGATAAAGCGGAGGACATCTACTACTAAACATGGAATAACAAATAAAAAACTGAAAACAAAGCGTCGTCAACGTCTAACTTTGTGTCCTTTGTGCTGCCTTGGTGTCCTTTGTGAAAATATGTCGCTTTGGTAATTTTCTTTGGGGTCAAATCCTTAGTGAAGCATCACAAACTCACTCTAATCTAGCGCCAATCATGTCCATTTTGTACACTCTCGGAATCTACCTATATCTCCTTTTCATCCGCATAGCCGCCTTGTTTCACCCCAAAGCAAAACTCTGGTGGAATGGTCGAAAAAATTGGGCTGAAAAATTAAGCACCGAGCTCTCCTCCAAAAGGGAATCAGGTCAAAGCCTCATTTGGGTACACAGCGCCTCCCTCGGTGAATTTGAACAAGGCCGTCCCCTGATGGAAGCCATCAAAGAACAGCATCCCGGAGTGTTCATCCTGTTGACCTTCTTCTCTCCCTCGGGATATGAGATCCGCAAAAATTATCCACACGCCGACTTGGTCTGTTACTTGCCCGCAGATTTGCCCGGTAATGCCCGAAAATTTTTGGCCATCGTACAGCCAAATCTGGCCATTTTTGTCAAATACGAGTTTTGGTACAACTTTTTACACGCCTTGCACAAACAAAAAACTCCAGTCTGGTTGATCGCTGCCTTATTTCGGCCCCAGCAGCCCTTTTTCCAATCCTGGGGCCGCTGGTATTTGCAAATTTTGCGGGGGTTCGAGCATTTTTTTGTGCAAAATCAAAGCTCCATTGAGTTATTGGAGAAATACCAGCTCCTCCAATATACCTTGGCTGGTGATCCTCGCATTGACCGGGTATTACAAATAGCTGCCGAGGCAAAAACATTCCCCCTGATAGAATCCTTTGCCCAGGGCAGCTCCATTTTGATGGCGGGTAGCACTTGGGGCCCTGACGAGGCATTGTTGGCGGGTTTATGGGAAAATCAGGAATTGTGCCAAGGTTGGAAATTGATCATAGCGCCCCACGAAATCGGAGCTAGCCACCTGGAGCAAATTGAACAAAAATTTGGTATCCAGTGCATTCGTTACTCTCAATTTCAATTTGAAAAACATGCCAATCGTAGCGTGTTGATCATCGACAACATCGGCATGCTCTCGGCCCTGTACCGCTATGCGACGATTGCTTACATTGGTGGTGGTTTTGGGACGGGCATCCACAATACCCTGGAACCCATGGCCTTTGGCTTGCCAGTTGTTTTTGGGCCGAAGTACCAGAAATTTGAAGAGGCGGTGGTGAATGTACAAACGGGTGGGGCGTTTGTAGTGCGAGGGCAAGAGGAATTCAATCAGGTTTTTAGTCAATTGAAGGACACGGCTTTTCGGTCAATAGCCTCCACTGCGGTACGACAATACTTGCAGGAAAACCAGGGAGCTACCCTGAAAATTATGGCTAGATTAAAAAGGATCACCAAAGATTGATCGGTTCAATCCAGTTCTTTTACGCATTTCAAAATATCCTCTTTACTTTTACCTCCCCAAACAACCAAATGGCGCATGCTCAATTTTGATGCTTTTAATCAAGTCAATGTCCTCATCGTTGGTGATGTAATGATCGACCGCTATTTGCGCGGCAATGTAACGCGGATTTCGCCCGAAGCTCCCGTCCCCGTCGTCAATTTGGAAGGAGAAGACCTGCGCTTGGGTGGCGCGGCCAATGTAGCACTGAACGTGCGGGCCATGGGTGCCACCCCCATTTTGTGCAGCGTGGTAGGCGATGATGAAGACGGACAAATCTTTCGTCAATTACTGCCCGAATACGGCATGAACAATCAATCCATCATTCATTCCAAAACACGGCGCACTACGGTCAAAACACGCGTCATGGCGGGCGCTCAACACCTACTGCGCCTGGATCAGGAAGACACCCACGACCTAAACGATGCTGAAGCGGAGCAATTGCTAGAAGTCATTGAGCAGGTATTGGATACCCAGGAAATCCACGTGATCCTGTTTCAGGACTACAACAAAGGCATTTTGACCCCAAAGATCATCCGGGAAATCATTTTGGAATCCATTCGGCGTGGCATCCCCACTGCTGTCGACCCCAAATTCAACAATTTTTGGGCCTACAAACAAATCACTTTGTTCAAACCCAACCTCAAGGAAATTCGCGCCCAGTCGCCCCAACCGGTGCAGACCAATTTGGCCTCGCTGCAAGCCGCAGCGACCTACATTAAGGCCCAATTGGGCAATCAGCACACCCTGATTACCTTATCAGAAAAAGGATTGTTTCTGGAAACAGCAGGAAAAGGCAGCATCATCCCTACCGAACCACGTGCAGTGGCCGATGTCTGTGGTGCGGGTGATACCGTGATCAGTATCGTTGCGCTAGGTTTGGGGCTCAAGTTGGATTTGCAAGAAACGGCCTTACTCGCCAATTTAGCCGGTGGCCAGGTATGTGAAAAAGTGGGCGTAGTGCCCGTGGATAAGGAACAATTGGAGGCAGAATATTTAATTTTAAAAAAATAGCTATGTAGTGGGGCAAAAATAAGTGCTCCTTTTTCTTGAGTCAAAGGATTAGATAAGACACTTGAAATGAAGCGTTTTCTTATCTAATCCTTTGGCAAAAGGAGCACTTATTCTTTTATCGCCCCTATTCAACGTTTCACAAAGCGCTCTTTCAACAAACACAACGCAATCGTATCTCCTACGCTCAACTTGCTTTGGCCCCGAATCTGGTCCAGGTGTTCCTTTTCGCTCAGGTAATCTGTGTACAGATCGACGGAAGAAATGATGGATTTGGAGGTTTGGTAAATCCGGTAAGGCAGGCCAATTTCCCGATTTTTGCTACCTTTGGGACAAGCCACCTTGAGGCCTACTGGCGCTTCGCCGATAGAAAGGGTATCACCCTGAATGGAATACGAACCACTTACCACTTGGATTTCCTCCGCAGGCCCATAAAACAAGGCAAGTTCAACCCCATCAGAACTGAACTCGATGTAGGGTTTTTCCAAATCCGGGTATTGCCCACAGTCATAAAAAGTAGTCCCAAATTGGTCTTTATCACAAAAAGGCCGATTTTGAATTTCGCCAATGCCCGTTGCTTTGGCATCAACTTCGCGGTAGATACCGTCTTTTTCAACCCGAAAAAAATGAAATTTTTTATTGTCGATTCCAGCGTATTCGTAACGTCCTAATTCCAGTGTAGGTGCTGTACCCGGATAAACAGTCCAGAACAGAATGGAAAACAGTGTGAGAATTTTTGTGCCAAAAAACATGCTAATCTATTTCCTGATTGAAGAATGCTGAAGTCGAACAAAGTTCGGTCTGAACCCGAACCAACCAAACAGAAATGAATTTCCCTTGGATAATTCCGACAAACATCCCAAAAATAAAAAGTAAAACAAACTTATCGCGATGGTTTTTCAAAAAAATGATATTTTTAGCGAAAATTCGCTAAAACGATATGATTATGTCTGCTGTGCGCCACGCTTTTTTACAAAACGTAAATAACCCCTTCAAAATGAAATGGTACTTCCTGCAAAAGTTACCCAGTTTGTTTTTTTGGGGTGTGCAAATTAAATCGGTTACGCCGGAACGTGGCCAAACCCGCATTCCTTTTCGTTGGCGCACCCAAAACCCCTTTCGTTCCACTTATTTTGCTGCGCAATGTGGGGCTGCGGAGTTGTCTACGGGTATGTTGGCGCTCACGGCGCTCAGCGATCAGCTGCCTTGCTCCATGTTGATCGTAGGTATGGAAGCTACTTTTGTCAAAAAAGCAACTTCTTGGGTCACTTTTACTTGTGAAGAAGGTGCCGCCATTCAAGCCACCATCCAAAAAGCCATCGATACCAATGAAGCGCAAAGCATCACCGTAAGTAGCACTGGTGTGCAGGAAGACAACGGTGTGGTGGTGGCCAAAATGACCTTTACCTGGTCTTTTAAGCGGAAATAGTATTGTTGGGGACGATAAAAAAATGAACATTTATTTTTGCCCTACTACTTGTTAGGTAGAGTTCTGCTATTTTTGCTGCGTCATCGGGCTATTGCCTAAAGCCCACATTTTTTCCATACCAAATAAAACTTATTCCAAATGATCATTGGAGTACCTAAGGAAATCAAAACCAATGAAAACCGCGTAGCCCTCACACCAGCCGGAGCATTGGAGTTCAGCAAAAGAAAACACACCGTATATGTACAATCGACTGCTGGCGAAGGCAGTGGATTTGACGACGATGAGTACGAGGCAGCGGGTGCAAAAATCCTCCCCAGCATCGAGGAGGTGTACGCCATCGCAGATATGATCATCAAAGTGAAAGAGCCCATCGAGCAGGAATGGGCCTTGATCAAGCCGGATCAACTCTTGTTCACTTATTTTCACTTCGCTTCCTACGAGCCACTGACCGAGGCCATGATCAAAAGTAAGGCGGTGTGCCTGGCTTATGAAACCGTAGAATTGAACGATGGCTCTCTGCCCCTGCTGATTCCCATGTCGGAAGTAGCGGGCCGCATGGCCATCCAGGAAGGTGCCAAGTACCTGGAAAAACCAGTTAAAGGTCGGGGTGTATTGCTGGGCGGTGTACCCGGAGTAGCCCCAGGGAAAGTACTGGTACTGGGCGGCGGGATCGTTGGTACCCAAGCGGCAAGAATGGCCGCTGGTTTGGGCGCGGAAGTGTCCATTCTCGACATCAACTTGCCGCGTCTGCGTTACCTTTCCGAGGTGATGCCTGCAAATGTCAATACCATTTTTTCGAACGAATACACCATTCGCCGCATGATCAGAGACCACGACTTGATCATCGGGGCCATCCTGATTCCTGGAGCCAAAGCACCCAAGCTGATCACAGCAGACATGCTCAAAACCATGCGCCCCGGTACTGTATTGGTGGATGTGGCCGTGGATCAAGGTGGTTGTTTTGAAACGACTCACCCGACTACCCACGACAATCCTACTTACATCATCGATCACGTGGTGCATTACTGTGTAGCCAACATGCCTGGTGCTGTACCTGCGACTTCTACCTTAGCGCTAACCAACGCTACCCTACCCTACGCCCTGCAATTGGCGAACAAGGGCTGGAAAAAGGCTTGCCAGGATAGTTTGCCGCTGCGCAAGGGGTTGAATATTGTGGGGGGGAAGGTAGTGTACCAAGGTGTGGCTGATGCCTTTGGGCTGGATTATACGGATGTGGAGGGGTTGATGTGATGGGTGAATGCCAGGGCTGTGGTTTTGTGGTACAAATCATGGCCCTGGTTTGATGATGTGCGCGTTCTATAAAACTTTGTACTTGATAAATTCGACTTAAAATTGAGCAATGACCATCAAAATCTCATTGGTATTTTTCTCCTAGGAAGCCTAGTAAAAATAAGGAAATAAATGCCAACCAAAAAAACAGCGTAAATAAATTCCTCCGACGGATTATTTTTATTACTTCTTCCGTATCGTTGTATTCTTTGAAGTACGGTACAGGAGAATGATGGCTTGCCTCCAAAAGAAAGTCGTACTTCGCCTTTGGATCATCGCGCAACTGCATTATTTTTATTGACAATTCTCTCAAATAATAAAACAGTCTTATTACAGATAATATTCCAGATATGAATAAAAAACTAAAGACATATACAATCATAATGATATGAATTTTTGAATAAATCTGGTGCCATATTCCATCAACCAGCAATTTCCACCAAGTCCTCCTTCTGAAGCAGTTCGAGTGCTTGTGCTAAATGCTGGGTAAAAATCTCTTTCAAGCGATTTTTGGAGGTGTTTCCACAGGTCAGCCAAATTACTTTGGGTGGGGCTCCAAGCCTAACCTGTAGATTTAAAAAGTCGATATCTTTAGTAATGATAGTTGCATTGCGCAGTCTACATTCAGCAAAAATTTCTTCATCAGTCGCTTCGCGTAGGTTCAAGTGTTTGAGGCTATAGCAGATAATCTTAAAATTATCCGTGATCCATAGAGCGAGAGAGGGCGGAAGTTGGGCATCAAGGATAACACACTCCATAGTACTTAGGCAGCTATTAACACCGGATGATTCAGTTTGATTACCGCGTAGTGCAAACAAGCTTGTACATCCTCTAATTCAATTTCTAATTCATCAACGACTTGTTCTTGGCTAAGGCCATTGGCAAGCAATTCGAGTACATCTGTAACTCGAATACGCATGCCTCGGATACACGGTTTACCGCCACACTGTTCAGGATTTATCGTGATACGCTCAAGCATAGTTGCTTTTTTTACAAACTTAGGCATTATTGATTAATGTAGCAATAGTAAGTATGATAAGGCTGAGGTTCCTTTTGCCTATAAACACCCACAAAAAAGGGCATTTTGCAGAATCAAAAAATTCCAGCAAAATGCCCTTTTTTATTAACTTGATGTTGAGCAAATCACTTCGCCCTCACCAATTGTCCATTCAAATCTTCCACCACAAAAGCGCCACTAAACCCGGCCTGTTGCACCCGAGTCAGTGCATTAAATGCCTCAGCCGAAGAAGTATAGCAGCACAGCAATTTAATGGTCAAATCCTGGCGTGGACGATCCATCACGGTGCCCATACCCACCAGTTTGCTGCCATTAAAATTGCGCAGATCGCGGTAAGCACCCAACTGGATCATGAATCGGCCACCAGTATTGGTTACCGGAGGATTGGTCACAGGTGGGTTCGTTACGGGAGGGTTCGTAGTTACCGGTGGATTACTGGGCGAAACTCCACCACCCAATGACACGCCATCATCGGTTACGATAAAGGCTCCGGGATACCCCATCCGCTTCACGTTTTCCAACTGGCGCTGAGCCTCTTCGCGGGTAGGGAAATTACCCACTTTGATTTTATTCTTTCCAGCTTCATTTTTGGCATAAACGCTGGCGATGCTGCGCAGGTTGCTGAATTTTGACAAGTCAGGTTGGCCAGCAACTGCGGATACCTGGATCGCAAAACCAGCGCGTTCCAATTGGCCGCCAGTGTTGCCTGTATTGCCAGTATTGCCTGTATTGCCCGTGTTACCAGTATTTCCCGTATTGCCAGTTCCAGGGTTGGTATTCCAGCCCCCGTTGCCCAGCGGCACCATATTTAAAACTCCCAACAAAGTCCGATCCGTGCCATTGAGTACATTGATGTTGCGGGTTTCTTCATTGAAGTTCTGTACCGTATACGTAATGGTATAAGGAGTGTTTCTCGATAGACTCAGTACATAATTGCCCGAATAATCCGTGGAAGTACGGGTGATGTTGCCCGTATAGGTGTTGCGGGCAGCGATTTGTACATTGGGCACAAACTCACGGGTATTGCTGTTCACCACCCGGCCATAATATTCTTCCCCAGCTTTCGTGAGCGGGATTTCGATGTCGCGGTTGGGCGAAAAATACGCCGACAAAGCCCCGCGCAATTGCATGTAGCCATCGGCACGTACAATTACCTCACATTCGGTTCCAGCACCAACGGGCAAATCGATGTAGCCTTGCGCGTCGGTCAACAAGATGTAATTGCTGGAGCCGCGCATACAATTGGTCAGGTCAACTGAAGCACCGGGTAAAGCAATTCCATCCGAGCCGCTGAATATCCGGATGCGGGTTCTACCCGTATTGGGGTTACCAGTGCCTGGATTGGTGCCTGGATTGGTGCCTGGGTTCACGACAACGTTTGAACCACCTTTGGTCACTCGATAAATGTCTTCCATGCCTACGCCGCCACTGCGGTTGGACACCAGGTAACCAAAGTTGCGGTAAGAATCCAGAATCATACCGTAATCGTCAGCCGAAGAGTTGACGGGTTGCCCCAGGTTGGTCGATTTCAACCAACGGTTTTCCCCTTGTTCCGCCATAAATACGTCGAACCCACCAAAACCCAGGTGGTAATCAGAAGCGAAATACAAATTTACCCCGTCAAAATAAGGGGTGATTTCGTCACCAGGGGTGTTTATCGCAGGACCCAGGTTAATAGGTTTAGTCCAGTTGTTGGCCTCTCTGTAGGAAATGTACAAATCCCAGCCGCCAAAGCCACCATCGCGATCACTTGCAAAAAACAGCGCATTGCCATCAGGGGTGAGGCAAGGAAAACCTGTTTTGCCTTTGGTATCATTGTTCGGGAAAGTCCGTTCATTGTACCAGGAACCATTGAAGTTGACATCGGCCAGGATGATGCTCAAATCCAGGCCAGTGCCCGGAATTTGCCTTACGCCGGGCGTAAAGTTGTTTTTGGTCGTTGCGGCAGTACGTCCATCGGACGAGAAAGAAGCAGGCCCGATACTGAAATCACTGATGCCGGGGCGTACCACAATGGCCGATTGTAAAGAGCCATCGGAGCCCATTCCAGCCGAATACAAAGAGCTTTTAGTTGAGCTAAAAGTCTGGCCTTCGGTGCGCAGAGAAGCAAAAACCAATTGGTCATTCAAAAACGCAGGACCAAAATCCGAACTCGTACTGTTGACCCGCTCGCTATTAACCGTATAGGCAGTAGGGATGTTCAGGTTGGTCTTGGCAAAATCACAACTTTGGGCATATTGGTTGCCTAGAGTAGGATTGATTTTTGCGTAGCTTTGGTAGTATACCTTTGCTTCATCATAACGCCCTAAACCTTTTAAAGAATGCGCGTACAAGAGCAATTGGCGGTCTTGATACTTGCGGCCACGGATGAGTTTGAGGTAAGTGGCCTCCGCTTCATCCAGGCGGTTGAGCAAACGATAACACTCTGCCAATTTTCCCAAGGCGTCGGGATCAGTGGCGTCTTTTTCTAAAGCCTGCCGATACACATCGACAGCCGGGGCAAATGCATTGGTTTCAAACAATTGGTCTGCCTTGCGCATCAAACCACGAAAGGTAGTTTGGGCTTGCAGATTGGCCATAGCCAGTAGAAAAAGGAAGAAAAAACAAGCTTTCAAATTGTGTGGTCTCATACCAAAGGGATTTGCTGTGGAAAAGTGGGAGCTGGTTTACTTTTGTCCGTGCTACAAGCGACTCGTTTGCGCCTACGTCCTAAAAAATCAAACAAGCTCTAAGGGCACGGGCTTTAGGTACCACGCCATTAACAGGTAAAAATATTACAAAAAGGAAAATACTGCTAGTTAAAACGTAAAAATTTGAAATAAATAGTATAAAAAAGAGGTGAGTAAATGCTGTTGGGAGGAAAAAAGTACTATTCTTTTCTAAAATAGCACATCAAAAATAACCAAAGCGCCAAAAATCAGGCTGGCAATTCCATTGGTTGTAAAAAAAGCCAGGTTCACTTTGCTCAAATCGTTTGGTTTTACCAGGGTGTGCTGATAAACCAACATGCTCAAAAATACTCCCGCAGCCAACCAGTGCAACCAACGAAATGGCTCGTATTGCAAGCCCTGTTGCCAACAGGCCAAAAGAATCATTATAGCACTGAGCAGGTGTAATATTTCCGATAGGCGTAAGGCGCCCTTGCGCCCCAAAACGACAGGAATCGAGTTGAGTTGTTGGGTTCGGTCAAACTCTTCATCTTGCAAGGCATAAATGATGTCGAAACCCGAAACCCAAAACAAAACCGCAAAAGAATACAATAGAGGAATCAGGTCAAAGCTACCACCTGTTGCCAAATAGGCACCAATTGGGGCCAGTGCCAAACCCAAACCCAGTACAAAATGACAGAGGTAAGTAAATCTCTTGGTGTAACTGTAGCCCAAAACAACGATAAGCGCAACCGGTGAAAGGTAAAAACAGAGTGGATTAATCAACCAAGCACAAGCCATGAACAACAGCGAGGTGGCAATTACAAAAAAAAGGGCAGCACGAGGAGCAATCACCCCGGCGGGGATTTCACGCACCTTGGTACGCGGGTTCAACTCATCAATGTCTCGATCCAAATAACGATTAAAAGCCATGGCTGCGCTGCGTGCAAAAATCATACACAACACAACCAATCCCAAAGTCCTCCAACTGAATCCCGCTCCTGATTGCAAGGTACCCAAGGTAAAGCCCAGCAAGGCAAAGGGCATTGCGAAAATGGTGTGGCTGAATTTGATGAGAGAAAAGTAGGATCGCATAGGAAAGGTTGAGGGAAGTTGAGGATGGTTGAGGAAGGTTGAGGCTACCGCAAGCGTTTTTGACGAGGATCTTGTCCAAGTCGCTCGCGGTAGCCTGAACCTTCCTCAACCTCCCTCAACCTTCTAAACTAAAATTATTGTTGTTTAGCCGCAGCAGGATCTTCTTCCACCTCACCTTCCATATAGCAGTAAGTTTCTGGTGGATTGGTATTGGCTACGATGGTTACACGTTTGCTTTGGCCACCAAATTTGCCAGATGAATCAAATACAACCACCATTTCGCCAACTTTACCAGGGGCGATGGGTTCTTTAGGCCAGCTTGGTGTGGTACAACCACAAGAGGCTTTGGCATCGGCAATGATCAATGGTTCTTTGCCGGTGTTTCTGAATTTGAATACGTAACGTGCTTTGGCACCCGATTTGATTTTGCCAAAATTGTGGCGGTCACCTCCCAGGAACTCAATCGACGTAACGGGGCCGGACGGAACCTGGGTGCTCTGTGGTTGTTCTGCAGTAGCTTCGATTGGTTGTACACCCTCGGATACCGCAGCTTGAGCTTCTTCGCGAATTTTCTTATCATTGTTCTGGCACGCGAAAACAGTCGCTGACAGCAACAAAATCATGCTTGCTTTTTGAATAGCCTGCAACATTTTTGTGAATTTTATGATGAAAAACTAAAGAACTGCAAAAAGGTTTAACCATTTACCTTTTCGCGCACAAATGTAGCGAAAATTAGCTATTGCGTACGCGAATTGATCCACATTACAAAGTCGTTAACACCCTTTGCATTCAGGCATTGAGCAGCACTCAGTGTGCCTTTTCGGGCCGACAATACCCCGTAATGTATATCGTGAATGCCCTGCCGACTATGCGCGTCGGGATTGATGGAAATGAGCACTCCTTTATCCAAGGCATAAGGAATCCAGGTCCAGTCTAAGTCCAGCCGATAAGGACTGGCATTCAGTTCAATCGCTACGCCATTGGCTGCACAAGCGTCGATTACTTTTTGGTGATCCAGCGGATATCCTTGCCGAGAAAGCAACAAACGCCCGGTGGGGTGCCCCAGGATACGCGTGTACGGATTTTCAACTGCTTTGATTATTCGTTGAGTGGCTTTGGTCTCATCCATGCGCAAATTGGAGTGCACTGAGGCAATGATGACCTCAAATTTGGCTAAAATATCCTCGGGATAATCCAGCGAGCCGTCGTTGAGGATGTCACTTTCAATGCCTTTAAAAATGCGGAAAGGGGCCAGCTCTAAATTGAGGGCATCTATTTCGGCCATTTGGTTGAGTACCCGTTCGGGTTGCAGGCCATTGGCATAAAAGGCAGATTTGGAGTGATCACTCATCACCAGGTATTCATAACCCTGCTGTTTGCTGTACTCCGCCATCTCGCGCAAGGTATTGATCCCGTCGCTGTAAGTGGAGTGGGTATGCACGACGCCTTTAATGTCTGCAACTTCCACCAAGGTTGGAATCTGGCGGGACAAGCCCCAAGCCTCTTCGCGCAATTCGGCGGGAATAAAAGCCTGATTGACTTTGGCAAAAACAGCCGTTTCGTCGGCTATATCCCGAAAATCCTGATCGGGGTATTTTTCCAAAAAGGCTTGTAAAAACGCCGGAGCAGCGGAATATTTGAATTGTTTGGAGCCGAATTCTACAGCCGTACATTGAAAAATCCGCACTGGATATTCATTGGTCGATAGTGCGCTGGTATGGTCTGCTTGGGTCTGGATATTTTGTAATCCTATTTTGCTTAAAACGGGTTCAATTTCAGTTTTGGTACCCAGCAATACATCAATGGATTCAAGCACATTAGCGCAACGCCGAAAAGCCCCGGTGAATTCCATTTTCACATCTGGGAGTGCTTGTTGCAATGCTTCCAGAATTTGAAGCCCCTCCTTTTCCAGGGTCGCAAAATGAAACTGATTGCGCGTTTTAAGGAAGTACTGCAATTGTTGCCGCAGTTCATTTTGGGTCTTTTCGCCAAAACCTTTCAACTCCAGCAGGCGATTTTCATTCACGGCATACAACAATTCACCGATGGTTTCAATGCCCAACTCCGCCCAAATGATCTTGATTTTTTTCGGCCCAAAACCTTTGATCTGCAACATTTCCTGCACTCCCTCCGGGGTTTTGTCCAGGTATTGCTGGAGTGTGTTCATTTTGCCGGTGTCCAATAATTCACGGATTTTCTCTCCGATGGCAGTTCCAACACCTTTAATCGCACTGATTTCAGCTGCTTCCATTTCGGTGAGAGGCTGCTCCAGTTTGCGCAGGGTCAGGTAAGCATTTTGATAGGAGCGAATTTTAAAGGGATTTTCGCCGTGCAATTCCATGATGTCGCCAAGGAATTGAAAAACTTTGGCAATTTCCTTGTTGGACATAGCCGGATGTTTTAAACAGTGAAATACTCGATGATGGTACGAACCTGGGCTTCGGCAAAAAGATCGATGATGCTGTCATCCATCAACAACATGGCGTCCTCATAGTTGTCAAAAAAGAGGTGCTCGACCAAAATTGCTGGCATATTGGTTTTGCGCAGGATGTAAAAATTGGCCTCATTGTCGTGTTCGCTACCACTTGGGGTGGTGCGCATGTTAATCGAAGTGCCTTTGGGGTACAAGTTGCGCAAGGAATTGACGTTGTTCCAATGAATGGAAGCAACTTTATCTGACTCGGTCGTGCCAGGAGAGGTGTAAATCTCGAAGCCTCGTGCTGTATGGCTGCTAAAAGCATTCGCATGGGTGGAAACAACCAAACTGCGTTGGAATTTGCGGCCATACCAATTGGCCATGTCCACCCGGTGTTGCAGGGAATTGTCCAAATAGTCGTGGTGCAACGGCATGTAGGTAATGCCCAAACGATCCAGTTTCCGCATCACCTGATTGGTCAGTACCCGGTTCCAGACACCTTCGTAGAAAGTACTTCCTTGGTGGAAAGTCCCCCTGGAATGGCGAAACATCTTAGAGGGTGCAGTGGTGTACTCTCCTGCGCGATTGAGTCCGCCGTGGCCGGCGTCGATGAAGATGATGGTGTTGGGAAACATGGCGTTTTTTTAGGGTTCCAAAGTTCCGGGGTTCCAAAGTTCGGGGTTCCAAAGTTCAGTCAACCTTGGAACCCCGGAATTTTGGAACCCTGTTTGTTTCAGGCTTGCGCCTTAGGCGTGCTGAAGTTCAAAGGGAATGCCGGTTGCTCCTGCTCATCAATCGCACCAAACTGGGCTTCATACCGTTTGACATTGTCTGCAAGGGCACGCATCAAGCGTTTGGCATGGTCAGGAGTCAGGATGATGCGGGCTTTCACTTTAGCCTTGGGCACATTGGGTACCAGCCGCACAAAGTCCACGACAAATTCCGAATGGGAATGCGAAATAATGGCCAGATTGGAGTAAGTTCCTTCGGCGATATCTTCAGGCAATTCGATGTTGATCTGGTTTGGATTGTTTTTATCGTCCATCGCGGATGTTTTTGAAAGTTGAGGGAGGTTTAGGAGGTTGAGGAAGGTTTAGGCTACCGCAAGCGTTTTGACAATGACCTTGTCCAAGTTGCTCGCGGTAGCCTAAACCTTCCTCAACCTCCCTCAACCTTCTCAACTATTTTTTAGCTTTCGCTCCCTTCGCTGGCGCTTTTTTGGCAGCAGCCTTTTTAGCTGGTGCTTTTTTGACTGGTGCCTTTTTAGCAAAAGCGTCGGGAACTTGTTCTTCAATGATTTTTTTCACTTCTTCCAGTGAAAGCAATGCTGCATCTTCGGCCTCCATCTTTTTGCCATCGAGGCGTGGCAATTTCAGCATGTCTTTCTTAAAACGAATGAATGGTCCCCAGCGGCCATTTTCGATGCTCACTTTTTCATCGGGCCAATTTTGGATGAAGCGATTGGCTTCTTTTTCCATTTTGGCTTCGATGAGTTCGTGCATCTCTTCAGGCGTCAAGGTGTCGAGGTTGTACTTCTTGGGTACGTTGATAAAGATGTCGTTCCATTTGATGAAAGGACCAAAACGACCAGTACCTTTCGTAACCGGAAAACCTTTATACGTCGCAACGGGAGCATCGATTTTTTCTTTTTCCAAAATCAACTCCATCGCACGCTCCATGATCACACTCAGTGGGTCTTCACCCTTGGGAATGGAAATGAATTTTTCGCCAAAACGTACATAAGGACCATAACGACCGGTTCCCACTGCCACTTCTTGCCCTTTGTAATCACCCAAAATTTTGGGCAATTCAAATAACTTCATGGCCTCCTCCATTTCAATGGTATCGATGGATTGACCTGGTTTGAGGTTGGCGTAGCGAGGCTTTTCGCCGGGAACTAGTTCTTCGGGAGTCCCTATTTGGACTACTGGGCCCAGACGAGTCATGCGGGTGAGTACGGAATAGCCAGTACCTTCTTCTTTACCCAGGATCCTTTCGCGGGTGGGGCGGTCGGCGTTGGCCATGGTTTCTTCCACCACTTCGTGAAAGGGCCAGTAGAAGGTTTCCAGCATTTTGGTCCACTCCCGGGTGCCCGCAGCGATATCGTCGAACAACTTTTCGATTTCCGCCGTGAACTTGTAGTCCATGATTTTATCGAAATGTTGATCCAAAAAGTCACTCACTGTGGTGCCCATGTCAGTAGGAAACAAGCGGCCTTTGATCACACCCGTCATTTCCGACAGTTCCTTTTTGCTGATCTGAGCATCCTTCAGGGTCAATTCGCGGTAAGGACGTGGGGTGCCATCGCGGTTTTCTTTCACCACGTAGCCCCGCCCTTCTTCCATAATTTTGCTGATGGTTGGTGCGTAGGTAGAAGGGCGACCGATGCCCAGTTCTTCCAGTTTTTTAACCAAGCCTGCCTCGGTATACCGGGCTGCAGACCGGGTAAAGCGCTCGGTAGCGGTCATGAAATTGAGCGGCAACAATTGGCCTACCTTCAACGGAGGCAAGACACCTTGCGCTTCATCTTCCTCGTCATCGTCGTTGGATTCGAGGTAGACCTTTAAAAAACCATCAAATTTCAGCACCTCACCCTCTGCCTGTAATTTCGCAGCAGGCTGAGTAGAAATACCGATGTCAACTACCGTTTTTTCCAATTCGGCCTCGGCCATTTGAGAGGCTATGGTGCGTTTCCAGATCAATTCATAGAGGCGTTTTTCATCACGATCTCCGGGAATGACCTGATTTTCAATATAAGTTGGACGAATTGCTTCGTGCGCCTCTTGGGCGTTGGCATTTTTGTTTTTGAACCTACGGATTTCGACGTACTGCTTGCCGAATTGTTTTTCGATCTCCTGGGCAATCGAAGCAATGGCCGATTCACTCAAATTGATCGAATCTGTACGCATATAGGTGATAAAACCGGCTTCGTACAACTTTTGCGCAGTCACCATGGTGCGGTTCACCGAAAAACCCAACTTGCGGCTGGCTTCCTGCTGCAAGGTAGAAGTGGTAAAGGGCGCAGTGGGGCGGCGTTTGAGGGGTTTTACCTCAATGCTGCGAATTTTGTATTCAGCGCCAATGCAATTTTTGAGGAAAGTTTCGGCGTCTCCTTCGGTTTTGAGGCGATCCGGGCCTTCGGCTTTGAGGCTTACTGTACGGCCCTGTTCATTTTTTACATTAAATAAGGCGTCGATTTTGAAGTAGGGTTCCGATTTGAAGTTGTTGATCTCCCGTTCTTTTTCCACGACTAACTTCACGGCAACGGATTGAACCCGGCCCGCCGAAAGTTTACCTTTTACTTTTTTCCAAAGAATTTCGGACAATTCAAACCCGACCAAACGATCCAATACCCGACGAGCTTGCTGAGCGTTGACCAGATTCAAATCAACAGTACGGGGTTGTTTGACTGCTTTTTCAATGGCCGGTTTGGTGATTTCGCGAAAGACGATGCGCTTCGTTGACTTGGGATCCAACCCCAACACTTCACACAAATGCCAGGAAATTGCTTCTCCTTCGCGGTCTTCGTCCGTTGCTAGCCATACCTCGTCGACCTTCTTGACCCAATCTTTTAACTCTTTGACTACCTTGTGCTTCTCTGGAGAAATGGTGTATTTTGGCCGAAAACCATCCTTTACATCCACCGCCTGATTGCCCTTGTCAAGGTCTCGCACGTGACCATAGCTCGAACGCACCGCGAAATCCTTTCCAAGGTACTTTTCGATGGTTTTGGCCTTTGCTGGCGACTCTACAATGAGCAAGTTCTTCGACATATTCTTTCGTTTTAAATAACCAGGTTCCCTTTTCGACGGGACAAAAGTATAAATTTTATGATAAAACCTACACCTTCACAATTCACACTTTATACTGAGCAACCGCAAGGGATTGCTCCAACTGTTTTTTATCTTTGCGCTTTTGAAACGAAAAAGAATGAAAAACATATATGTAGCTGCAACCAGTCAACACGTGGGCAAAACCACTACCACACTAGGATTGGTGGCCAATTTCATTGAAAAAGGCTACAAAACCGGGTATTGTAAACCAGTGGGTCAGCAGCACGTAACCATTAACGGAATTACTGCCGATAAAGATGCAGTATTGTTCTCAGAAGTGACCGGATTCGAAATTATTCCTGATTTGCATAGCCCAGTAATCATTGGCAGGGGGGTAACCAAAGATTTTTTGGATCGCCCGGATCAGTACCACTTTGAAGAAAAACTCCTGGCAGCCAAAAAAGTTTTAAGCGAGCAATACGATATTGTAGTATACGAAGGCACCGGGCATCCCGGAGTAGGGAGCATTGTCAACTTGAGCAACGCCCGTGTGGCAAAAATCCTCGATGCCGGAGTCATCATGGTGGTGGAAGGCGGAATTGGCAGCACCATCGATATGTTGAACATGTGCACCGCATTGTTTAGGGAGGAAAATGTACCTATTCTAGGCGTGATTGTCAACAAGGTCAGGCCGGAAAAAATGGAAGAAACGAGGTTTTACCTCCAACGCAAGCTCGATCAAATGGGTTATCCGCTGCTTGGTCTCCTGCCTTACGAGCAGTCTTTGTCACTCCCGATCATGGAAATGATCCGCAAAGCGGTGGATGGCAAAATCCTGATGAACGAGGACTGCATGAACAATAAGGTGGAAGACATCATTGCGGGTTCGTTGGTGGATGTGGATGAGTTTCACAAATTTGAAAACCTCCTGTTGGTCACCAGTACCATCCGGCTCAATCAGGTCATCGAAAAGGTGGAATCGGTGGCCCGGATGAAAAATTTAAAAAGTTCCCCTTTGTCGGGTGTCATTGTAACCAGTGATGGCCGGCACCACCGTTGGCTGGATTTAGCGGATTTAAACCATCCCTATTTTTCCAAACACAAAATCCCAGTCATCACCACTACCTTGGACACCTACGGCTCGGTGGTAAAAATCACCCGCATCGAAGTCAAAATCAACAACCGTACTCCCTGGAAAACCAAACGTGCCGTTGAATTATTCCACGAACACGTTGATATTGATAAACTACTTAAAAATTATGAGTGATGAATGATGAGTGATGAATTTAACGGGTTTCTAATCCAGCATTAAAACATTACTCAGACTCCAATTCATCATTCATCACTCATCACTCTTAATTTCAAAATCGTGTTAACCGCAATCTCTCCCATCGACGGCCGCTACGCCGATAAAACTGCAGCCCTGAGCAATTATTTCTCCGAATACGCGCTGATTCGTTACCGTGTACTGGTGGAAGTGGAATATTTCATTGCACTAGTGCGCTATCCATTGCCTCAGTTGGCGAGTTTTCCTGAGGAAAAACTGGCAGATTTGATCCGCATCAGCAATCAAATGACCCTGGAAGACGCCCAACGCATCAAGGACATCGAACGTGTAACCAACCACGATGTGAAAGCGGTGGAGTATTTTTTGAAAGAAAAATTCGACCAGTTCGGTTTGCAGCGCTACAAGGAATTCATCCACTTTGGATTGACTTCCCAGGACGTCAACAACACGGCGATTCCCCTATCCACCCGACACGCGCTGGAGCAGGAATACTACCCTGGTTTGGAAAAAGTCCGCAATGAATTGGCAACCATGGCCAAAACCTGGGCGGACATTGCCATGCTCGCGCGCACACACGGGCAACCCGCCTCCCCTACCCGCTTGGGCAAAGAAATCCAGGTTTTTGTAGCCCGTCTGGATCAGCAATTGGAATTGTTGAAAGCCGTTCCACATAGTGCCAAGTTCGGTGGCGCAACTGGCAATTTCAATGCCCATTACGTGGCTTATCCCGACGTCGACTGGCAACAATTTGCCTGGGCTTTTTTGCACGATGATCTGGGTCTGGAGCGCTCTGAGCCCACCACCCAAATTGAACATTACGACAACCTCGCGGCCCAATGCCAGGCAATCATGCGCATCAACACCATCCTGATTGACTTGTGCCGGGATATTTGGACTTACATTTCCATGGAGTATTTCAAACAAAGGGTAGTTGCTGGTGAAGTAGGTTCATCTGCGATGCCACATAAAGTGAACCCGATTGATTTTGAAAATGCAGAAGGCAACCTGGGCTTGGCCAATGCCATTTTTGCCCATTTGGCTGAAAAATTGCCCATTTCCCGCCTGCAACGTGATTTGACGGATAGCACCGTGCTCCGCAACCTCGGAGTGCCTTTTGCTCATACGCTGATTGCGTTCCAATCGCTCCGCAAAGGGTTGAGCAAATTGTTGCTCAATGAAGCTCAACTGCGCCAAGACCTGGAGGACAACTGGATGGTGGTGGCCGAAGCCATTCAAACCATCTTGCGCCGTGAAGCGTATCCAGAGCCTTACGAAGCGCTGAAGGCGCTTACAAGGGGCAAAGCCAAGATTGGCGCGGAGGACATCCATGCGTTTATTGAGACTTTGGAGGTGAGTCAGGCCATTAAATCTGAGTTGCTCAACATTACGCCCTGGAACTATACCGGCAGGTAAAACCTGCTTAGGTGCTTCTTAAGTGCCTTGGGTTTCTTAGGTGGTGAAATAGTGTCCTGCGCAGCAGGACTTTTGCTATTTCACCACCTAAGAAACCCAAGGCACCATAGAGGCACCTAAGAAATCCTACCACTGAAATCCAATAAAACCATGAAAGCACCTATTTTTATAGCCTTTCTTTTTTTAAGTTTTATCTCCCTGCAAGCCCAAACTTACGCCCCCAATTGGGCCAGTCTCGACCAACGCCAAACGCCCGCCTGGTTCCAGGACGCCAAATTTGGCATCTTTATCCACTGGGGCGTATTTTCCGTTCCTGCCTGGGCAACCACTTCCAATGCTGACGGTTTTGGCAGTGGTTACTCCGAATGGTACTGGCAACGTTTGTTTGCCACCAATCTTAAAATCCACCCGGAGTTCCTGGAATTCCACCGCAAAAATTACGGCGATGCCACTTATCAGGACTTTGTACAACAATTCAAAGCGGAGCTTTACAGACCAGAAGACTGGGCCAAAATATTCGAAGAAGCGGGCGCCAAATACGTGGTTCTGACCTCCAAACACCACGAAGGTTTCACCCTCTGGCCCAGCGCTCAATCCTGGAACTGGAATGCGGTAGACGTGGGCCCACACCGCGATCTCGCTGGAGATCTATCCAAAGCGGTAAAAGCCCGTAATTTGCGCATGGGTTTTTATTATTCCCTATATGAATGGTTCAATCCGGTGTACAAGGCCGACGTCAATAAATATGTGGCCGAACGAATGTTGCCCCAAATGAAAGACCTGGTCACCCGCTACGAACCCGACGTGCTTTGGACCGACGGCGAATGGGATCACCCGGCCAAAACCTGGCAAAGCGAAGCCTTTTTGGCTTGGTTGTTCAACGAATCAAAGGTGAAAGACCATGTGGTTGTCAATGATCGCTGGGGCAATGATACCAAAGGTGCTCACGGTAGTTTTGCTACCTCCGAATACGGGCATGGGGGTGCCGACAACAAGGAAACGACCAATGGATTTGTACGCCCCTGGGAAGAGTGCCGGGGCATGGGTGAATCCTTTGGGTACAACCGCAATGAGAACCTGCACATGTACCAGAGCGGCAAACAATTGGTACACCAGTTGATCGATATTGTCGCCCGTGGTGGAAATCTACT
>JAIXOO010000229.1 GCA_027486765.1 Saprospiraceae bacterium | reverse complement strand
AATCAGGCCAATGTCAGCAAAGCCCTGAATGGTGGCAATGAAAAGACCTTTCAACGCATCGTCAACTTGCTTGAAAATGAATATGGGGTCACTTCTTTGAATCAGCACCTGGAATCGGCGGTCGGGAATGATATCAGCGAGATCAAAGCTGAACTGCAGGCTATTAAGGGCACTTTGGAGGAATTAAAGATGATGATTGGGAGGTTGGAGAAGTAATATGGGGCATCCGCTACCTCTTCAGCCCGACATAGCCCAATTAAAATACTGGAATAGAAAGCAAGACATAGGGGTTTAGGACTCTCCTCTCTAATGACATATTGCCTGTTGAGTGTTCAATGAATTTGTATTCAAAGATAAGGTCAAAGGGTAAGCATAAGCTATCTGTTTTGGGAGATTCTTGAAAAAATTGCTTTAAAATATAGATGGTCTTCTCATTCTCAAGGTTTTCCTTTATCTGCCGTAGAATACTGGCATTCATGGTGAAATAACACACAGGGACCATCGGAATATGATTTTTTTTGCCTATCCAGTCAAGGCATTTCTCCGCATTCATTGCATATTTTTTTTCTAATTTTTTTAAAACACCATGATCAATTTCCATGGAGGAATGAAATGAAGCTAATTCATAGGTTAATAAAAATGAAATCATCTTGTTTTTATACTTCGAAAACTTGGATAAATTCCCAATCTTTTCTTTCTGCATATACTCGCTTAAGTAGCTAACCCCCATTGTGCTGGCAAAGGAGTTGTATGATGGATTGTTGAGCGTTTTATGGTTGTAAAAATATACATGATCACAGTAATCACTGTCAGTCCAAAAAACTGGCTTGGGGGTAGCGTCTCTGAAATTTTGATAATCCCTATAGACCTGTTTGATTAGAACGTCTATATCTATTCGATACCTTTGCTTAACAGCAGCATTGCCCATCTTGGGTTTCAAAGCCCAAGATGGCAGTCCACTCTCCGTAAAAATTCCATATACTACCTTGTCTTGCTCCTGATTACTCGAGCAGGCATAAAAAATCATGCAAAGTAAGATTACAGTACGTCTCATGGTTTTACTTTTTTGGGAAATTGTCAATTGGGCTTCGATTATTGCAAAATCATTCCGATTTTCTACTGTTAAAGCTTTTTTAACGCTACCATACCGGAATATCACGGATCAGAATAAAAGGATTTAATAATTCCCTACGAACAACTATATCCCCGTTTTTACCCATTTCAAAATCATATCGAATGATCAAATCATGCGGATTACAAGGATCATTACTACCGATGGCTGCATAAAAACCATTAATTGAATGGTTGATGGTTTTTAAAAGCAAAAAATTAGCGAAATAATAACAGTCATAAGCTTCTTTTTTTCCGTTTCTGGTCGAATAGTAATGATTTTTGCATAGTTCATGGGGCTTTTTATATTTTTGATACAGCCATGCCCATTTATCCTGGTCAGTTGACAAGGTTAATCTGCTAGAACTCCATGCGTATAAATCAGTTTTAGAAATGAAATCAGCTAATTTACTCAGTTCTTCATCGGATGAGGAGGATGAGCCAATCTTCAAGCCAAACTCTCGCACACATCTTTTTTTTATCAGGAATTGATCTACAAAAGGAGCCTTTTCAAATTCATCAGCGTGAATTTCCCACGCCGTGACCCGATCACAAATTGAAAGGCTTTTCCACTCTTCAGGCAAATCCTCCCGTGAGAGAAAACGGTTGTAGATTTGGTTGGCGCTGGTGACAACAGCATCAAAATCCAATAATGGGAATGGATCAGTGCAAGGCAAATCCGCACTGGTTTGAGTCCTTGGAGTTGAATCAGCTTTTGATTCTTTGTTTTGGCACGATATAATCAAGATTAAACCGAGGAAAAGAGCTATCCGAGTTGAAACAGAATATAGGTCCATCTTTTTATCTTTTTGTGACATTACCCTGCCAGTCCAAGTCTTCACCCTTCAACTTCCAAGACGCAACGCTTGTGCATGGTCTCCAGTCCTGCACCCATTACCCGCTAATTCAAGTCTCCCCGTAGGCCTTTGAGGCGCAACGCTGGTTCAACGTCTCCAGACTTGAACCAGTATCCCCGCGTCTCCAGACGCAAAATTATGCACGATTTTAAACGACAACGACAAGTCTTTTGTTGGAGAAGGCTAGTTTTAAAGCGTAAAGACCTCATTTTATTTTGATTACACACGTCAGGAGACGTGCAGATAATGGTACAAGTCTGGAGACTTGTACCAGCGGTAGCTCGATGTTTTTGGTTGGAGTTGGAAGACTTGGCCTGGCCAAAGGAATCCAATCATAAATTGATTACTTTGGCAGCATTAAAACCAATGATTGAGTAAACCGGAGAGGCGTTCATTCGCAAAGCAGGTTTAATTTTCCATGCAAAAAAACGAACTTCATCTTACCCACGGAACCATCTCCTACCACCATTACGGAAATGGCCCCCAACTCTGGCTCGCCCTCCACGGCTTCGCCCAAGATGGAAGTGTTTTTGCAGCGCTAACTCCTTACCTTCCCAAAGATACCTGTTTGATTGCCCTGGATTTGCCGTGGCATGGAGCTTCTGATTGGAAGAAGGACATTTTTTCTACAACTGACATACAAGAAGCCATTGATTTGTTGTTGGCCGAAAAACAGCAGGTGAAGTACAGCCTTATTGGTTTTAGTTTCGGAGCACGGCTTGCATTGGCTTTGACCAGAGAGGAAGCCCAACGTTGGGAGCGTTTGGTTTTATTGGCACCCGATGGCTTGCCACGCCGTGGATGGTATGCTTTTTTTGATCACTTACCTTTGGTGGTTAAAAAACAAGTGGCTCGTTTGTTCGATCGGTCTGAGCTGTTGCTGAAGTGGGCGAACAACCTGTATGAATGGAAATGGTTGGATGCTTTCAGTGTGAAATTTGTGCGCCAGCACCTACAAACGGAAGCTAATCGGAAACGTTTAAAAGGTGTTTGGCTTTCCGCCGCCGCGTTTCCCACCTTAAAGTCAAGCTGTTCTTTTTTGTCTAAAACGTCCCATCAAACATTGCAGCTCATTACTGGGGAACGCGACGCTGTCATCCCGCCCGCTTCGTTTGCCTATCTGGCACAACAAATTCCTACCCTGCAATGGACAAAGATTGCGGAAGCCGGGCACGATTTATTGCATGCCAATATTTTGCCTCAATGGGCACCAGATTTATTCAAGGATTCGCACGCGGATACCCATCCAGAGTGACAGGGTATTGATGCGATCGCGGCTAGGTCCAAACCCATCCGAAAAATGGCCCAGCGAATGTTGATAAGTCGGTTGGGCAAATAGACTCCAGCGATCGCTCATAAAATGTTCTACGCCCAAGCCTAGGTTACCGGTGATGTAGCCATTTTCTTTTACCGAGCCACCTTCCAGGATTCCACCCGAAGTGTTGTCAAAGGGAACATCCCGCATCTCTGGTTTCAATGGCCCAGGATTAGAGGAGGTGGTCGTAATGAAATAGGAAGTCGAAGCAGCAACCTGCAAGGAACCTCCAATTACGGCATACAAGCGAGAGCGTTTGTGCAAAAAGAAATTGTATCGAGCGTGGAAAGGAATGTTGATGATGTCGAGGGCAACTTGATTGAACGAAGCTGCCGTATAACCTTGGTCTACACTTCCTTGGTATTTCACGATTTGGCGGGGATTGTAAGGCTTCGCCGCATAAATCAAACCTGTGCCCAATTCCCAACGGCCTCTTTCTGCCGAAAAAAGGATCCCGCCACCATAGCCCAGCGCGTAACGGCTGAATTCCTTAGTGCGGGTCTCTTCGTTGGCAGGTGTAATGATTTGGTTGTAATCAGAACCGCCAAACATGGCCGCACTCAAGAGCGTCTTTTTGCGGAACGGCTTAAGGGTATTGGCTTCAAAAATATTCAGGCGCCGCGCCAGCACCGCGTTGGATCGCTGCTGGGCCAGGGGGGTCAATTGATTGCCGAACACGTAGTAGTTGGACATGGCCTCCGCCTGCTTGGGGTCTTCAAGTTGTAGTTTTTGAGCTTCCAGCTCGGGTGTTTTTCCAGCTAGGGTCGGATTGGCAGACTCCAGCGTGGAGAGTGCCTCGTGATTGGGGTGCGATATGATTTCGACCTCGGGCGCATTGTAGGAGAATACCTGGTCATGGCCTCGATTGTCCTGACGACGACGGTGGCCTTCGCTCAAGTTATTTTTAGGTGCCTTTGCGGCAGGGTGGTTCGTGGATATGAGTGGATTCAAACGGCCAGCAATTGCTTGTTGCTGAGGAGCCGTGTTTTGCTGAGGAAACGAAGGTTTATTTTCTGGATTGGAAAGTGGCAATTGGACAAAAAGCAACAAGGCCAGCGTAAAAACCAAAACTTCACCAAACTTGGAGCCCAGGATGAGGTTGCGCAGGTACAAGGCATCTTCCATCCGACGACGCAAGCGCGCCCAATGCCGGGGTGTAGCCCCCACATTGAAGTGCCGCATTTGTTGAAGTACTTCCCGATCAAAAGCCGATTCAGCGGCATTTAAAGGCTCAAGTTCTTCATCAAAAGACATGGCTTCTTGCATCCGTTGCCAATGGTCGGCACGGAACTCCGGGTTCAGGTTCTCCAGTTTTTCGCGAACGAGTTGGTCAAATTGCGGCTGCTCCATTTTCGTCGTAGTTGCGAGACATCAACATCTCTTTCAGTTTGAGGCGCGCCTTCACCAGATTAGACCGGGAGGTGCTTTCGGTAATGTTCAAAAGGTCGGCAATTTCCTTGTGAGAATAACCTTCCAGGATGTACAGGTTGAAAACGGTTCGGTATGCAGGGGTGAGTTGTTGGATGGCTTCCAGGATTTCCTGCTGGCTACACATGCTCACCGCATCAGCGTCTTCTACGCTCAATTGGACGGCCTGATCGATATCTTCAGTGCGGCGGCGGATACTTTTGCGGTAAAAATCAATGGCCGTATTGACCATAATGCGCCGCATCCACGCTGTGATTGAAGTACCTGGCTGAAATTTGTTGACATTTTTAAAGACCTTGATGAAGCCTTCGTGTAAAATGTCGAGGGCATCTTCTTCTCCGTTTGAATAGCGGAGGCAAACGCCCATCATTTTACCGTAGTACTGCTCATACAAAGCTTGTTGTGCCCAACGCTCTCGCCGTACACAGGCTTGTATCAAGTCGTCTTCCCCATAGTTGGCAGGCCATGCTATCTCCATAGACCACGAAAATTTATCCAAGCTACAAAGATTATTTCACACCGCCAATAGCCTTCTCAAATTGGGTCGGTAAATCGACAATTGAGAAACGTATCGGGATTCCAAAATGCTGCTTATACCGCATAATTTAGCCGAATAAATCCCGAGTATGGTAAAACGACAAACGGCACGCTCTTTGTGCAAAGAGCGTGCCGTTTGGAGCATAGGAACGGAAACAAAATAAAGTAAACACTTGATTGCTATATTTCATTTCCATTCCTCAGGAAGGTTGCTGCTTAGTTCTCCTCCTCGTGTTGCTGTGATGGCGTGGTCAGCACTTTGTAGAAAAAGAATGCAGTGAACGCTGCCACCGTAATATTCGAGCCAAGATACATGATCAATGCAGTTGTATTCATGGTAATAGCTTTTTGAGTGATCAATGCGTTAATCTACCTTCGCGCATGCGCTTGCGGTAGGCCACGTATACCAATACCGCAATCCCCACCCAAATGGCCAAAAGCCCAATGCGTGCGATGTTTTGGTACAAAATTGTTTTTTCCAAGTGGGCAATCACCGCTGGATCAGTAGCTGCAGCAATTTGAGCGTACAGAGCAGTGTTCATGATTTTATCCCAGTTCGCAGGCATACTCGTAAACAATACCCAGCCTAGGATGAGCGGAGTCACGTACTGAATGATGAACTTGAAGATGATCGGCACTTTGATGTCGGCACCCCGGGTGATTTCTTCCCAACCTTTTTTCATGCCAAAAACCCAGGCAAAAAGGATGATTTCGAAGAACGCAAAAACAACCAAAGATACCGTACCCGCCCAATGGTCGTATTCGTCGAAGACGCCATAGTTGAAGTAGAGAACGGTTGGTAGACCCAATACGGCAACGGTAGCGCCAAATGCCCAGGCTGCGCTCTCTCTTTTCCAGCCAAATTCATCCTGCAGGAAGCCCATACAAGGTGTACCCATGGCTAGGGATGAAGTAATCCCCGCAAAGAACAACAAGCCAAACCACATCACACTGGCCATAATCGCCAGGAAGGGTCCCCATTGTTGGAACAAAAACGGCAGGGTACGGAAACCAAGTCCGAGGCCACCTACTTTGTTCACCAATTCCAACATACCCTCAATCCCGAAGTAACCCACGGTAATTGGAATCACGATGGCACCGCCCAGACATACTTCGACAAACTCGTTCATCCAGCCCGCGCTCATGGCGTTGAGTGCCACGTCGTCACGGGATTTGAGGTACGAAGAATAACACTGAATGCTACCCATACCTACCGAGAGGGTAAAGAAGATTTGCCCGGCAGCGGCCAGCCAGACCTTGGGCGACCAGATGGTGGAAAAATCGGGTGTCCAGAGGTAATTCAACCCTTCGGTACCGGCATACAAGGCATTTCCAACACCAGGCTGCAATGTTACCCCACGAATGGCCAGAATAACGCCAAACAGAATCAACAGTGGCATGCCAATTTTGGCTACTTTTTCTACCCCGCCACTCAAGCCACGGGATAAAATCCAAGTATTGAGTACCAAACAAATGACCCAGAAAACGATTGGCTGGGCATCACTTAAGCTGGTGTAATTGGTGAAAAAATTGGCCACTTCGTCACGGGTTTGACCATTGAAGGTGCCCGCTACCGAGTGCCAGATGTAGCCCAAAGTCCAACTTTCCAGGTAGCAATAATAAGCTGCTACGGCCAGGTTGGTAAAAATACCAAATACCCCGATGTATTTCCAGAAGCGGTATTTCGACATGGAATCAAGGATGAAAGGGGTACTGTGGTGGCCGTATTTACCACCAAATCGTCCCATTGACCATTCCACAAACAACAGTGGAATACCCATCAATAAAAAACAGACGAGGTAGGGAATGATGAAAGTACCACCACCGTTTTGGATGGCCTGTACAGGGAAGCGCAGGAAGTTACCCAGACCTACCGCGTTGCCCGCCATGGCCAATACCAGGCCAACTCGGGAGCCCCAGGATTCTGTATTGCTACTACTCATACCATTGTGAAGGTTAGTGATTGAATAAGGTTTTATTGGTAAAAAAAATCAAATTTAGAAACTATTCCGCCACATCATACTTTCCACGGGTTTTTCTGTGCGTTGATTGTATTTGGCGTCAGTTTTGAGGTTGTAGTAACGTTCAATTTCTCCTTCCACTGCGAAATAGATGAGTTGCCCGATGGGCATCCCAAAGTATACCCGTACGGGCTGGGTGCACGAAATTTCGAGGGTCCAGGTATTGCAAAAACCTACGTCACCTTTGCCCGCAGTGGCGTGAATGTCGATGCCCAGGCGGCCCACGCTGGATTTGCCTTCCAGGAATGGGACAGCATTGTGGGTTTCGGTGTATTCTTCGGTTACGCCCAGGTACAAAATGCCAGGGTGAAGTACAAAACCCGCCTCGGGTATCTCGAAGTGTTCTATTTCGTTGTGTTTGCGGGCGTCCAGGACCTGGTCTTTGTACATGGCCAACCATTTGCCCAGGTGTACGTCGTAGGAATTGGTGCCCAAACAGTCGCGGCTAAAAGGTTCAATGACGATTTTTTTTGCCTCAATTGACTCCAAAATCTTCTTGTCCGAAAAAATCATGTGCTCGAGTGGTTTTCTACGGGGCGATAAAAAATAAGTGTTCATTTTGCCAAAGGATTAGATAAGTAAACGATTCATTTCAAGTGTCTTATCTAATCCTTTGGCTCAGAAAAAATGAACACTTATTTTTGCCCCACTACTTAGAAACGGTTCCTTTCTGAGGGCAAGGTACAAAATTAAATTTTACGACAAACTCCGCCACAACATGATGCTGCGGTCGTCACTCGCGGAAACCAGAAGATTGTCGTGCGTTGACCAGAGTAAGGCATTGACTGAATTGACGTGGCAATGATCTCGGATCGTGTTCAACACTTTGTTCAACTTAAAACTTTCGGCGTCCCAGATTTTGATGGTTCGGTCGCGGCTGGCAGTGGCAAACAAGGTTCCTGAGGGGTTAAAAACAATGTCATTGATAGTAAAAAGGTGGGCCGCTTGCGAATTGAGCAAATCCAGGTTCTCGGCATTCCAGACGTTGAGCAGTGCATCCCTGCCGCCACTGACAAGAAAAGAGCCATCGGGGCTGTATTGCACACAAAAAACCGAGTGGTTGTGCGCTTTAGGGATGCTGGCTTTGATTTGAAAGGTATTGATATCCACAATGTAGAGATTATGGTCGCTGGCCCCTACCGCAATCTCCTGACGGAAGGGGCAGTAGGCCAATCCACGCAGGCTTTGGTGGCTGAGTTGAATGCTCTCCAGGGTGCGGGCAGTGTGGACATCCCAACGCGTCAAGATGCCATCCCCCCCCGCCGTAAACACCTGATCCCCTACGCGCAGGATGCGGTAAACGCCCTTGCGGTGATGGGCAATGTTTTTAGTGCGTTCAGGTTCGCTTAGGTCTACCCAATGCACTCCCCCATTCATGTTGCCGACCACCACTTGATTGAGATCGGGCAAATGCAAGAGGGAAAAGATTTGGGTCTCCACTTTGGCGATCAATTTGCCCAATTCGGGTGCTTCCAGGTCCCAACGCACCACCCAACCCTCCCCTGCTCCGGAAAGGAAAAAACGGGCATCATCCGTAGTACTCAGGGCAAATACCGCAGCGTTGTGGCCGGTGAGTACGGCATGGCGTTGAAGAGGTAAGGAAGAACCCATATTTTTCTTGGCTTTGATGTACTTTTTTGACAAAAAATAAT
The DNA here is from genome assembly GCA_027486765.1 of Saprospiraceae bacterium. GTDB lineage: Bacteria > Bacteroidota > Bacteroidia > Chitinophagales > Saprospiraceae > Haliscomenobacter. The sequence continues at coordinate 11,717 of JAIXOO010000229.1, read as the reverse complement.
GGCGGAAAGTTTAGTTATTTGCAACAATTAAGCGCTGCGCTCAAATATATGCATATAGACCAGAAATGCCAATCGTTAATCAACATCAAGATCAGAGTACCTACGCCATCTGGCGTATTGAAGAATCCGAAGCATGGTTTTTGGAACAGTTACAGCTCAATGCTGCTGAACAGGCGCAGCTGGAAGTGATCAAAGGTTGGCGTAGAATGGAGTGGTTAGCCGTTCGCCAGCTCGTTTCAGCATTGATTCCGGGCAAAGAAAGGTCAATCCTGGTCAAGGATGAATACGGCAAGCCACATTTGCACAACAGCCCGCTACAGGTCTCAATCAGCCATTCCCATCAGCTGGCAGCAGCGATGGTAGGAGAAAAAGTGCTGGGCATTGACATTCAGCAAATCGTTGAAAAAATCGGGCGGCTAGCCCCACGTTTTTTAAGTCCACGCGAAATGGCGTTTATCCATCCCGCCGAACACCGCATCGCCCAGCTGCACGTTTGTTGGTGTGCGAAGGAGGCCCTGTACAAGGCTTATGGAAAAAGGGAAGTCGATTTTTGCGAGCACCTTTTACTCGATGCTTTTGAGTATCAAACCGAAGGTGGCTCGTTTCAAGGGCGGGTCATCAAGGATGAATTTGAGGCCACTTTTGCCTTGCGTTACAGTGTCTTTGAAGATTGTATGTTGGTGACTGCGGAGGTCGTTTAAAAGTTGAGAGGTTGAGGCTACCGCGAGTGCCCGACCCACTTTCACGTGCACACATCAAACCCAAACCCATGCTTGCAGTAGCTTAAACTTCTCAACTCCTCAACCCTTACAGCAGTGTTTTAAACTCCTTACTCACCTGTTCTCCCGGAAAATAAACCCGTTCCAAAAACAAGCCAGCTGGAGGCGCAGTATATTTTGCAGGCTCCGGGCTAGGCGCTTCGAGCCATTCTTTAAATTTGGCGGGATCCATCCGGCCGGTGCCAACTTCCACGAGGGAACCCACGACTCGGCGCACCATTTTCCACAAAAAATGCGAAGCCACGATGTGCACAATGATCATATCGCCTTTTTCCACCACTTTGAGCTGTTGCAACTCTACTTTGGAGCTTTTTTCCGTCCCTTTTTCATTGGAGAAGGATTTGAAGTCGTGAAAACCCACCAGGTGCGCAGCAGCCTGATTCATTTTTTCGACATCCAAAGGGTCTTTGACCCACCACATGAAGTGTTTGCCAAAAGCGTTGCGGCGGCGCGAGATTTGGTAGATGTAGCTGCGCGCAATGGCGTCGTGGCGGGCGTGGAATTTTGGTGACACCGAATCCACGCTGATGACATTGACATCGTGGGGCAGCAGGTCATTCATTTTTTGCCGGATCAAACGCACGGGCATTTTGGAGTTTACGTCCAGGTGCGCTACTTGCCCGAGGGCATGTACACCTGCGTCGGTGCGCCCGGAACCATATACTTCTACCTTTTCGGTTTCAAATACTGTTTTTGCAGCTTTGATCAATAAGCCCTGAATGGAGCGGGCATCTTCCTGGACTTGCCAACCTTTGAAGCGGCCGCCATCGTATTCTATCGTCAGTTTAAACTTTCCCATACTGCAAAAATGCGGCGGGATTTAGTGGTTTTACAGCATTTGGCACTTTTTTTTACAAACAGCTTTTAAAAATGTGCATACCACGTTCCATTTCTTCCTCATTTGCCGATGCAAAACCCAGGCGGGTAACATTCAGATCGGGGGTATAATTGGAAGCATCGGGAATGTACAAGCCTTTTTGCAGCAGTTTTTCGCGGATGTTGCGCAGTGGGAATTCAGGGTCAAACCGCGCCCATACCGCCATACCGCCCATCGGTTTTTTAAACTCAACAATCGAGCCTAGTTCTTGGGTCAGCATGTCACAAAACAGATTGCGGCGTTGCTGATAAGTCTTCTGGGCTTTTTTCAGGTGCCGTTTCATTTCCCCATCCCGAAAGAGGGTAGCCGTAGCAGCTTCCAATAAATTGTCACCTTGGCGATCCAGGATGCGGCGCAAGCGGGCCAGATTTTCAATCACCTCACTCGGCGCAGCCACGTAACCAATGCGCAGGGAGGGCGAAAAGGCTTTGCACAAGGAACCTACGTACACCACGTGTCCGCCCGTATCGGCACCCGCCAAGGGGAGAATCGGATGGCTGTTGTAATGAAAATCGTAGTCATAATCATCCTCCAGGATGCAAAAATTATATTGCTGCGCCAATTGTAAGAGGCGCAGGCGGCGCTCGGCGGGCATAGTCACAGTGGTTGGGTAGTGGTGGTGCGGGGTGACGTAGACGAGGCGCACGGCCTGTTCCTGACACAATCGTTCGATGGCCTGTACATCAATACCTTGCTCATCAACCGGCACCTGCAACAATTTAGCGCCTCTGCGCTGAAAAATCAGATTGGCCGAGCCGTAAGATATGTTTCCTACCACTACCACCTCCTGGGCCTGGACGAGCAACTGAGCCGTGAGGTAAATGCCCATCGTACTGCCACGGGTGATCAGCACATTGTCCAATTCGATGGGTAGGCCGCGGGTTTCGCGCAAGTATTTGGTCATTTGCGTCCGCAGCGACAACTCACCGAGGGTGTCGCCATAAAAGAACAGATTTTTGCGGTAGCCCTGTTGCAGTGCCGTGCGATAAGCGCGGTTGAGGGCGTCCCAAGGGGCAAGGCGCACATCCGGGAACCCATCATCAAAAGCCAGGCTGTTGCTGCCGCGCAAAACGGGTTTACTCAGGCTTGGGTCAACATAAAAGGAGAAACCAGCCTTGACTCGAGGATTGATGGCAGGATTGGAGCTTGGATTAAAGCCCTGGACTTTGATTTCGGGCAGTTTTTGACTTACAAAAGTCCCCTTAGCCGCCTGGGTTTCGATCCAGCCTTGGGCCAACAGTTCATCGTAGGCGGCCACTACCGTTTGTCGATGCACCCCCAACACTTCCGCCAATGCGCGAGTCCCCGGCAATTGTGCTCCGGCCGGAATAGTGCCTTTGCGGATGTGCTCCGCAAGGCTGTTGGAGATTTGGATAAAAACGGAGGTTTTAACTCCTTTGTCGATGTGGATGAGGGTAGCAAAGGGCAACATGGTTGTAATGGTCTGTTCCCGCCAAAAATACAAATCTGGACTATTGATTTTTTGCAATCTGGCCATTTATAATAGTCCTTTTTGCACTATTTTTGTTCAAAATGAACTGATCATGGCTTCCAATACCGAAAAACAACAACCTGCATTAGCCGATACGCCCAAACCACCGTATTACGCGGTCATTTTCAGCACTACCCGTACCGAAGGTGACAATGGTTATGGGGAGATGGCGGAAAAAATGGCCCAACTTGCAGCCACCATGCCGGGTTACCTGGGCGCAGAAAGCGCCAGGAATGAAATTGGCATCACCGTGTCCTACTGGAAAGACCTGGAAAGCATCAAAAACTGGAAATACCAAATGGAACACGTGGAGGCTAGGGACTTGGGTCGGGAGGTATGGTATCAGTCGTATCGCTTGCGGATTGCGAAGGTGGAGCGGGATTATGGGTTTGAGAAGCGGTGATGGGGCTACCTCGTAATCTGATTTTTTAGACACTACTTTTACTTTTCTCCCCAAAATTCCCTAATCTTGTTCAAGAATCTCAAGCATATCAAGCATTTATGGCCAAGACTGCCCAAGGAGCCACTATTTTCGACACGATTATGGAATCGTTGCTGCTCCTGGCAGCAGCAGTCATTCTTGCTTTTGCCTGTCTGATGGGCACCAAAATTGTGCCCTACTTTAGTTTTAACCCCCTCCAGGATTTTTTGGGTACCAAAACCGACCATGTTTTGGCCAAGCCCCTCTTCCAGGTTTCTTTTTACATCCACATTGCCAGCAGTTGGGTGGTGATGACTACGGGTGCGTTGCAACTCATTCCCGCATTGTACCGCAATTGGCCCAAGTTGCACCGGTGGACGGGACGGATATATGCTGCGGTTATTCTGCTGCTGGCCTGCCCTTCGGGTTTAGGACTGGCTATTTATGCCAATGGTGGTTTGGCCGCCAAAGTAGGTTTCTCCCTGCAATGTGTGGCCTGGTGGTTCTTGACCCTACAAGCTTGGCGTTATGCTCGCCTCGGGCAATGGGAAAAACACGCCAATGCAGTGCTGCGCAGCCTGGCGGTAACCATTGCGGCCATGAGCCTACGCACCGAAAGTTATTTTATGTTTTACTACCTGGGTACCAAACCCATTGAGACCTACCTGACGGTGACCTGGCTTTCCTGGGTAGGCAACCTCTTTATCGCCGAAATTTTGATTTTTTGGGGCTGGGGCCCATACATGATCAAAAGAATGTTCCCCCCATCATCGTTATACCATAAAACTAATGTAAAATGACAAAACACCTTTCTCAATTGACCTTTTTTGCGGTAGCCTTTGTGCTCTGCTTTTTTGGCTTGATGCAGTGCACCCAAAAAGCTGCCCAACAAACTGAAAAAGAAACCGAACCCACTCCATTGGTAACGCACGCTGAAGGGGCTGATACCTTGCGCGATGAGAGCATTACTGAGAGCGAAGTGAAGCCTATTAAGCTGAAATGGCTCAATTCAGCGGGCATGCACGGATTGTTGGATACACTGGATTTGTCGGACATCGTCGTGAGTCATGACTGGGCAGAACTGGGCTTTTATGGCGAAGACCGCTACAAAATCGAGTTCTATTTCTCTGAAGTGACCAAAGATGAAAAAGATCCTTTCCTCTACCACGTCGTAGGCAAAAACCTCCACAAGAAGGTGGTTTCAGCATTTAAAGGCACTTTCCGCATTGATAGTTTGGCACAAGTTATTGACCCAAACCTCGATAGCGAAGAAGTGGGTGACATGGGCGTACAACGCATCTATTCTGCCAACGGGAAATTCACCCTGGCTGAAGACAGCTTGAAAAAATACTCTGGCCGCTTTACCGGAAAGATGCTAATGGATTTTGGGGCTTACGATAAAGCACCTATCGAACTCTGGTATTTCTCCGAAACCCCCAATCAAGGCAGCGGCATCCGTTACGATGGTACCTGGACGAGCTACAAAACGGGCAAATCCAAACCCGTGATCTGGTCCAAAGACCTCTTCCGCTTTGCCAATGATATTCTCGAAGAATTCTCCATCGGCGAGCGCGATGTGGAAATCAACGAAAAATACCGCAAGCTGGGTTGGGATAATTTTTGGGAAAATGAGGAATGGTGGGCGGCATCGAAGAAGGTGACGATGTAGGTTCCAAAGTTCCAAAGTTCCTAGGTTCCAGGGTTCCTAGGTTCCAAAGTTCCAGGGTTCGGGGAGGTAACCGAACCCTGGAACTCTATTTTTTTAACAGGTCTCTGATTTCTCCCAACAACTGTACCTCCGTTGGTGCGCCACTCACCGAAACCACTTCCTTTTTTTTCGCGGCATTGATGGCTTTAATGATGAAAAACATCACCGCAGCAACCACGATAAAATCGATGCTTGCGGTTACAAATTCTCCCCAGGCAAGGGCGACTTCCGGGCGGGAATCCGTCGCGGCATAAATGACGAATTTGTATTCATTGAGATTGACCCCTCCCATCAGCAAACCGACCAAAGGGGCAAACATTTTTTCTACAAAGGCAGTCACCACCTTACCAAAAGCGGCTCCCATTACGAAGGCAATCGCCGTTTCGATTAGATTGCCTTTGATCGCAAATTCTTTAAATTCCTTCCACATGGTGTTCAATTGGTTTGGTAAAAAAAACCAAATATAAGGAAGACGCTCAATTCCAAATTCGTAGTTTGCAGCCCAAACTGGCTTCTGAATGAAAAAAACTTGGGTGCTTTATGGGATAGTCATCGCTTTGTTGGTACTGCTGGGCTGGTGGGTACTGCAACAAGGGCAGGTGCTGGAAGCGCCCAACAATGCTGTAACCCTGGTGCAGGATACTCCAATGCATTTTTGGGACTCCATCCTGGAAGGCATAACTCACCCACTAAGCATTTTTCTACTACAAATTCTGACCATTCTGAGTGTTGCCCGCCTTTTGGGCTGGTTGATTGGCAAAATGGGGCAACCTAGTGTAGTGGGGGAAATTGTAGCGGGAATTCTGCTTGGGCCCTCATTGCTGGGCTGGATTGCCCCTGATTTTTCCAGTTTTTTGTTTGCACCCAATTCCCTGGGTAACCTGCAATTGATCAGCCAATTAGGCCTTGTGCTTTTTATGTTTACTGTGGGCATGGAACTGGATCTACGGATCCTGCGCAAGTCGGCCTTGGATGTCATTTTTATCAGTCAATCCAGCATCATAGTTCCCTATGTGGGAGGAATTGTGCTGGCCTGGATATTGTACCAAACTTATGCCCCCACCGGGGTGAGTTTTGTGGCTTTCGCCCTGTTTATTGGGATTGCCATGAGTATTACTGCTTTTCCAGTGTTGGCGCGGATTACCCAGGAGCGAGGTTTGAACAAAACGCCCTTGGGCAGTTTGGCTTTGGCGGCAGCAGCGATCAATGATGTCTTGGCCTGGTGTATCCTGGCGGCGATCATTGCCCTGGTTCGTACCGGACCCGCGCACAGTGCCTTGCTGACGATTGGGCTTTCGTTGCTGTATGTATTGTTCATGTTGTTCGTAGTTCGTCCCTTATTGGCCAGGGTGGCCAACCGTTTTTTTAGCTATGAGACGATGAATCGCAGCGTGATCGCGGTCATTTTTGCAGTACTGCTACTTTCGGCCCTGATGACCGAAATCATAGGGATTCACGCGCTTTTTGGTGCCTTTCTGGCGGGGGTAATCATTCCTCAAAACGAGGAGTTTCGCCACGTGATCATCAATAAAATTGAAGATTTGACCGTAGTTCTTCTCTTGCCACTCTTTTTTGTATTTACCGGCTTGCGCACCCAAATCGGGCTACTCAATACGCTGGAATTGTGGCAAACTTGCGGCCTGATCATCCTCTTTGCGGTATTGGGCAAATTCATTGGTAGCGCAGTACCCGCGCGGATCAGTGGGCAAAATTGGCACGATTCTCTGGCTTTAGGTGCCTTGATGAATACCCGAGGTTTGATGGAGCTGATTGTGCTCAACATTGGTTTTGACCTAGGTATTTTATCCCCGGAAGTATTTGCCATGATGGTGCTGATGGCCTTGGCGACGACATTTATGACTGGCCCAGCTTTGAACGGTTTGCAGTGGTTTCAGCAGAAATTCGCAAATAAGCCCGACATCACTCCAATCCTACCTGAGCAAACTCAAGGAGCTCCTTTTCGTTTATTGATTTCTTTCGGCCAACCCAAGGCGGGCGCTCGCCTTTTACAATTGGCGCAACAATTGCACATTTTGGGCGAAACCCACGCCTTACATTTTACCCCTAATGCGGATATCTCCATTGCTGAAGCAGAAATTTTTGAAAAAGAAGGGTTTGAGCCCATTATAGGTTTGGCCGAAAGGTACCATCTGCGAGTACAAACACATTACAAAGCCAGTAACAATGTGCCGCAGGAAATCATCCAACATGCCAATCGGGGGGGCTACAACTTGATGTTGATCGGGAGTTCCCGGCCACTGTTTTCGAGTGACGAAACGGGGGGGATGGTGCAAACTTTTTTTGAAAGCATTGATTGTGGTATCGGAGTGTTGATTGACAAAGGTTTTGCACAAATTAAAAAAGTGCTGATGGTCTATTACGATGAACAGGATGTTTATTTATTGAACCTGTTTCATCAATGTTTTGAGCAGGAAAACATGCCGCAATTCAAGGTACTGAGTTATGAAGAACCAACTGAAATAGCTGCGCCCTACGTGAAAAAAGGCAACTGGGTGGTACAACCCAATTTGGAGATGAACACCTTTCGGGAATACGACCTCTTGATCTTGAGCCGCAATTTTTGGGAAATCATCAAATTGCAGCGCTACGAACTAATGGCGTACGCGCCTTCCATCCTGATTCTCCACCCAGGCAATGAGCCTATTGCTAAGGCCTGATCAGTACACCAGCAGATTCCTCATTGTTTGACCTCCAAACTACCATCTATCGCACTAAAGCGGATATTGGAAAAATCCTGATTGGCCGTAAAACCATGGCTACGGATGGTATCCTTCGGGGTGCTGACGACCACAAACCGATTGGTGGAAACCTGTTGATCCCGCTCATTCCAGGTGAGTTCGGGCGATTCGAGTTTTTTGCCATCCACACTTTTCCATACCACACTATCCCGCACTAGGGTGATGCCTTTGTATTCGTAACGCACGGCATACTTGGCAGTGAGTGTACCCGCTAGTGCGCCGTAAGTGTTGAAAAAATCAACTTTGATGCCTTTGATGAATTCCTGGCGCGGATCGTCGCTGACCAAATGGCGCAGCATCACTGGCCCACGAATGCGCACACGAATCAGGGCGGAGTCGCTGTACAGCATGTCTACGTCTTGAATCCGTTCAATGGAGACGTCAGTTTTGGAAAAAACTTCTACTGCTTCGTCATTGCCTGTGCAGTTGTACAAAAGCAAGCTGAGGATACCGAGGAAAAGAATGAGTATGCGCATGAAATTTGAAATGTTGGTAATGGATAGCAATTGTTTGTGGCGTCGACGAAATAACCATGTGCGACTTCTACGAAGTCGTAAAACCTGAACTCAATTGCGATCATTTTCTACAAATGTGTGACTTCTCCGAAGTCGATCCAATGACTTCGGAGAAGTCACACATTTGTAGAATTTGCAGTAAGCGATTTATTTTTTACGACTTCGGAGAAGTCGCACATGCTTCATTATTAATCCTAGGATCGATATCGAAACAGTTTTGCTGCCCCTAATTGTTTATTGTCCACCCAAACTTTTCATTTTTTCCACCACTTCCGGCATGCCCGGCTTCAACTTTAGTGCTGCCTGATAATCGGCCATTGCGCCAGCATTGTCGCCCTGCATTTGTTTGGCCTGGCCGCGGTTGAAAAAATGGTAAGGGTCTTGAGCGTCCAATGAAATGGCTTTGCTGTAATCCGCTTGGGCCGCTTTATAGTTGCCCGTGAGCAAATAGGCATAGCCGCGAGCCCCGTAATTGGCCGCTTTTTCCAGCAGCGAATTTTTGATCACAAAATTCAGGTCGGTAATCGCCGCTTGTGGATCTTTATTCAAAAGCGCGATCGAGCGATTGTAGCGCACGCTGACGTTGTTCGAGTCGAGCTTTAGAGCTTCGTTGAACATGTTGATGGCTTTATCCACTTGCCCTTGGGTGCCGTAAGCATTGCCCAAGCCTTCGTAAATAGAGACATTTTGGAAATTGTTGCGCAGCGCAGCTTCGAAGTCGGCTATGGCCAGATCAATGCGGCCAGTTTTGCCGTAGTAGTGACCACGGATTTTGCGGGGTTCGCCCGCGTTGGGATAGAGCTTGATGACATTGGTCCAGAGGGTATCGTGGTCTTGCCAGATGTCGACCTGCTCGCGGGTGCGGAGCATAAAAAAAACATTGAGCCCAGCAATGACACCCCATACCACATATTTGCTGGACGGAATTTTGGGGATTAAAGCATCCAGTCCGTAACCCAGCATGAAAAACAAACCGACATAAGGCAGATAGGTATACCGATCCGCCATGATCACCGCTCCCACCGAAATGACTTGTAAAACCAGCGCGATACTGAACAAATAGAAGCCAAAACCGAAGAGGTAAATTTTGTTTTTGCGGGCATTCCAAAGGCTCCAGGCACCTGCGGCCAGGGTGAAGATCAAACCCAGGAGGTATACCCCACTCTCGTTGCCTTGCTTGACTACATCCAGATTGGGATAGGGGTAAAAGGCTGATAAATTAAAGGGCAAAAACAACTTAACGATGTACATCATGAAGCCATAACCGGCAAACTTGAGGCGTTGAAAAAAACTGAACACTTCAAAATCAGCCAGCGCATCATTTTTTTCAACCATGCCAAACGCCCCGTAAAAACTACCACCATCCTGTACATCTAATGCAATGAGGCCAAACAATATGGCCAGGGCGATGAAAGGAATTTTTTCCAAAATGCTCCCCAAACTCAGCAATTTACGCCCTTGCCAATAGTCGAGCAAAAAGAGGATTGGTACCAGCGAAACCGCCATCGCTTTTGACAAACAAGACAACAAAAAGGCAACCAATGCCAGGCCCCACCACAGGCCAATTTTCCCTTTGTCCAAATGTTTCAAATACGCCAATGCAGCCAGCAAAAAGAAAAATACGTACAACACATCCTTGCGCTCAGATACCCAGGCTACCGACTCCACGTGCATGGGGTGCAGGCCAAAGCCCAGGGCAGTCACCAAGGCAATCAATACATTACGTTTGCTCAAGGCAAAAGCAAAGAAAAAGACCAAAGCCGTATTGATTACGTGGAAAATGATGTTGAAAGCGATGTACGAGCGGGCACTTTCAATGCCAGAATTGGCGGCGTTCCACCACAAGGTCGCCATCGTTAGCGGGTGGTAGTTCAGGGACACCACTGAACGCATCAGGGCATTCAGGTTTTCTGAATTGGCGGGATTGAGGTAAGGATTTTCGGTAACGTAGGTGGGGTCGTCCCAGTCAACAAACTGGTTGTCCAAAGCGCGGGAATAGGCGATAAAAATCAAAACTGCCAGCAGAGCGATCCAAAGCCAGGTCTGCGGTTTGGTACTTGACTTAGTGACGTTGTTGATCGTGTCCTTACGTTCAACCGTCAGTTTAGCTTTAGGCGGATTTGGGCGATTGGGGACAGGTTTCTTTTTAGGTTTGGACATGGTGGCGCTGTTTTGCGCTGTGAAATTACAAAGTAAGTGAAAAGCGAAAAGTGAAAAGCAGGTACACCATTTGATTTCCACCGCTTAATTTTCACTTTTCACTTTTCACTTATTTCATCCACGCTGTATACCCCCCATCCAAATTGTAAATTTTCTTAAAGCCCATTTCTTTTAAATAATTGGCGGCACGGGCGCTACGGATGCCGGATAGGCAGAACACTGCTACCGGGCGTTTTTTATCCAGTTTGGCTGCCATGGTTTTGAACTCGGCATTTTTGACGTCAATGTTTAGGGCCCCCTCAATACTTCCAGCGCTGAATTCAGCAGGAGTACGTGCATCCACCAATTGTACTTTTTTGGATTGGATGGTTTTTTTGAAGGTCGCTACGTCTTGAGTGATGATGCCGTTGGACTGAGCTTGAACACAGGCCGTCAAGCTGATGAGAAGAAACAGCGAAAGTATTGCTTTCATGGTTTGTTGTTTGTGATGTTACAAAAATTCCGGGCGGTATTCAAAATGCATGGAATCGTAATGATACCACTTGCCACCCCAGATAAAACCGTGTTTTTCAAACACATCAACAACCTGCTTGGGGATACTGTTTTTGTAGCCCAGTTTGGCATCTTCGTTGGTGCATTTACAATCCCATTGCCAGTAGTGGGAGTATTTCACATTGATGTCGATGGTCATGCCAAAGCTGTGCATACTCAGGCGATTGGTGCCTTTGATGACTCGCCAGAGGAAGGTTCCTCCGGGGTTTTCCAGGTATTGTTTTAGGCCGGGTAGTTGATCGAGTTCCGCAGAAATGGCTTCCAGTTTTTTGTCCACGCCATTCACTTTTGTCACCATGATTTTGGTTCCAATGGTTTTGGGCAGCCACACGATTTCTCGCAAATTAGCACGTACTTCCTCCTGGGTATTGCCGTACATTTTCATGTAAAAAGGCATAAACCGAATGCGGCCGGGGTCGTTGTTGACGAGTAGGCCATCCTTACCCGGGAATTT
>JAIXOO010000403.1 GCA_027486765.1 Saprospiraceae bacterium | reverse complement strand
GCGTTGCTCAAGGTCACATGCAGGTCATCGTCACACTTCATTACAGGTGCAATCTTGTCCTTCACTTCAAAAATGAAGCAAGTGGTAGAAGCATTGTAGCAACCATCGAAGGCATCGATCACCATCAGGTGCTTGCCGACAGGAAGGCCGATCATCATGCCATTCATTACAGCATATTCTACCTTGTCCCAGCAGATATCGGCTATGTCGCAGGCGCCTAGACGGTAAGCATCATTGTCACCGCGTAGTTCAGCACTCTTGCGTGCATTGTCGCAGAATGGATCTTCCCCGCCTTCGTACACCAAAATACCTTTTACATAACGATCCTTGGTGTACACACTCACACTGAGGTTGCCCAGGTTACAGTTGTCCTTGATCGTCACCCCAAAAGCAGACTTGATACCTGCAACAGTTACTGGAATGGCTGCAGTGCAATCCATTGGACCAGTGGAAATGTCGTAAGGAGCGCCGTGGGCGTATTCAACCGTAGGTGCTTCGAAATCCCCAATTTTGATCAGTACGTGGAAAGTATCAACAATACCACCCGCACACCAATCAAATACATAAATTTCCCGATCGATTTTCAAACCTTTGCCCCCACAGATTGGGAACTCGGTGTCTTTGATCGAGATGGAATAGTTGCACTCTACTTCGTCAATGAACAAACACCGTGGGTTTGAAGAAGTGTTGAAGAAGCTACAGATATAAGGCGTTACGTCAGCTTTTTTGATCAGGCTCTTGTCAGGCGTACACGCGTTGTACTCGACTACCCGATCGTATTTGCCTTCGCCAGGACCATTGAACACAAATTCATCCAGGTCAGGACGGGTGAAGTGGATCTTTTGTACATACGAGGTGCTCATCCCATTACAATCCGTAGCTACCCACTCGCGAGAGATGCTTGCATAGATGCCGCCGTTGGCCGCCATTTGATCGCAATTGTAGAACACCACTTTGTCACTCCACTTCAAAGTAATCCGGCAACCGCAGTTGTAGCAGTTGTCTTTGAAGTAGGCATAACCCAAGTTTTTGACCACATCAGACACCAAACCTGGAGGAGCCAAGCCCAACTGACAATTGTCGCCAGTACCAACAACCCCTTCGGCGTAATTGATGGTTTGGGAGCTGGTAGCCGCAGGACGTGGAGAGCTGCTTGCACCTACATTGCCAATGGTCAGACGATTGTTCAGTACGTAGTTCACATCGTAACAATCCAGTGTGACATCGGCAGGAGCACAGACTAGTACGGGGGCGGTTTTGTCTTCTGCAGTAATTTTACCCCAACAAGGTTCAAAGGTGAAACATTCAACGTACTCCGCTTTTAACCGAACTACGTAAGTATAGGTACCTGCACAGTCGATGTAGCTGTCGTTGTTGCCGTCGCTGATGAGTACTTCCAATGCTGATAGTAATACCTGGCCATTTTCACATTGTGCAAAGCCGTCTAAAACGACATTCGGCGTAACCAAAAGCCTACAGTTGGCATCCAGGCTCACGTTAACCTGACTTACACAGGCCAAACAAGTCACGAGAACCCTGGGGCGAACGGTAATGGAGATGTAGAAGGGTTCACCGACACAAGCCCCCACTACACTGGTAGGTACCACGCGGTAAATGATCGTTTGATTGACGGTGCTGGAATTGGACAAAAAATCAGTGATCAAGCTGCCCGTCCCAACAGGATTGATGGTTTCTCCACTTACATTCGGATTGTTGTAAGCTACACTTGAGCCGATCGAGGCTACGCTGTACCAGGTAAAGGTACTGGCTTGCTGGCAGGCGAGGATGTTCTGTAGATTTGTGTTTACCGGGGTACAGTTGTTGATCGTGCGCGAACTGTCTCTACCAACGGGTTTTGCCGCAATGGTAAAAGTTACACTCCGACGCATGGTATCCTCACAACCATTGGCGTCTACCACCCGATCCAAAGTAATGGTGTAGGTACCAGGGTCGGCACCAGTATAGGTTAAGACGAGTGTACTGTCTGCCTCGTTCAAAGCAACGTATGCACCACCTACAGCCCTGGGAAGACAATCAGGCCCAACGCTGGTAATGATATCGCTGTAATAGAAGTCATAAGGTGCTGCAAGGCCGGAAGCGTTCAATACCACCTGGATCACCGAACCATCATCCACACAGGATTCGGCGGGGCCTTGTAAGGCGATCGCACCAGCGGGTGGAGCGGTAACCGGAATACAGAGGGGCTCACTGATGTCGTAGCATTGCCCCTCAAGGCAGGCGGTGATGACTTCCGCAAGGGTGAAGCCAGCAACATTGCCACAGCCACCGTTTAACCCGGCATAGGCTACGGTATAAATGCAGTACTCCCCAGGAGCAGCATCCCTCAAATAATCTTCTACTTGCGCCAAGGTGTTGAATGGTGCCGCTACCAAGCCGTTGGTAAAAACAAAATAAGTTAAGGTTCCCAATGTTCCGATGGAATCAATGGCTACACTTCCTCCAACACAGAGGGAATCAACATCCGAACTGAGTGATCCTGCTGCGACAACATTTGCGGAGATCACTACACAATTGCTGGTATCGCTACAAACAAAATCTCCGTCATCTCCATCATCAATGGTCGAAGCAACAATCACACGGTAATACGTTGTAATACTGACCGTTCCGCCGGGATTAAAGGAAGGGGAATTGGAACCGTCGACGCTGTTCCAAGGGCCCGAGCAGCCCACGGTATTGAACTGCCAAGTATAGCTCAGTAAGCCGCTGCCGGTAGCAGCAGTAGTTGCACTTAAGGTTGGAGAAGGAGCGCCTGCACAGAGATTCTGGCTGCTGCCAATCTCTCCGGCATCAACATTATTCACGCTGACTATAATGTGATTTGAAACCACATCGCCACACCCATTAGAGTTGGTGACAAAATAGTCGCCACTCGTTTTTACGGTTATGGATGGAGTCGTTGCCCCATTACTCCAGGTTCCACCAACATTGCCGGAAAGTGTTATGCTATCGCCGGCACAAAATGTGGTAGGTCCACTTGCCACAATGGTTGAAGCAATGGGTAAGGCTCCAGTTACAGTATTCGCCGACAAATTGATCGCTCCAGAACGCGAAAGCCCCCGGCCGATCAGTGTCGCGTTATTCAACAAATGGATGGCGCCGTTGGCCAATATCGTTCCTTGGAAAAGAGAATTCACCCCCAAAGTTACTTCGCCATTTATTTGGAAATAAACATTGCAGACAGACGCTGAATTGATCAATAAAATTTGGGAATTAGCCGTAGAGGCGAAGGCTCCATCTATTTTAAAAATAAATATCGAACCAGGATCACCTTGGCCATCCAAAATAAGATTTCCATTGATTGTTGAAGCGGCTCCGAGACAATAAACATTGGGAGGGAGAATTTGCCCACCCCCCATGGTTGTTCCAATTACGCTGTCGCAAGTTACCGGGCTGAGGCTGCCGTAAGCAATATCCACATCCATTGCGGCTTGTGCGGAAACGACGTCGGCAACATGAATACTTCCAATGAGTACTGCTGTACCTAAATTAAAAGCACCTACATTGGTACCTATGTCTCCGGTAATGGTGGATACGCCGCTATTGTTGAATGCCCCGACTGCGGTGAATAAGGCAAAGCTTGATGTTGAGCCCAGGTTGGGCGCCTGGCCGTACCCTAGAAATGGTATTAAAAGCAAAACAATGACTTTTAATACATTGTGTAGTAGTGTTTTCAATTTTATGATCTATTACAGCGTGAGTAAATACGTCCAAAGGTGAGTACTCAAGCGCAAAAAAAGTTACACAATTCTAGCAAGAAGTTACATAATTCCTCTTTTTCCACAATTAGCTCGCCTGTTGCGCAATAAAAAGCTAGTTTTTAACCAATTTGAATTAAACACAAAGGGCCTAACTTCCATTTTGAAGCCAGGCCCTTTACTTTTTTCGTCAAACTTGAAATAGTGCTCTAAAAAACAATACCTACTTGCTCATCAAGGGCAAACTAAAGAACGGTTTCCTCTTACCGTCCTCTCCACTAAACCCAAGAAACAAACTTTGCCCCTCAATACCCTCAAAATACTCCAATCGGAAAGGATGCCAGCCTTTTTTCAAAGCAATGTCGCCACCCCGCGCACGCTCTTCGTGCGAATCATTGTTGTCGACCACCAATTGGTTGTGGAGGTAAAATGTAGAACCTTCATCAGAGCGGGTATAAAAATAGTACAAGTCATCGGCGGGAATTTCTACAAAGCCTTCATAGACAATTGCATAGTGATCAGTACGCGACCCTGCCAGCAGTTCCACATTAAAGTCTTGCACCATACCCGTTCTCAGCGGGGTCAAAGCTTTAAAATCGGGTAAAGTCTGGAAGTCGCCCTCGTAATAGCGATAAGCCATGCCAGGTTTTCCAGTTGGCATGGTAACGGGCTCCAGTGGGACGACTTTGCGGTAAACTTGCTGCCAGGTAGCACTGGCTGCTCCATTTTTGGTATTGAAATAGCGGATTTTCAAGGTTGTCGTGTTGCTGATCGAGATGGGGGCTTGGTAAGTTTTGGAGTTCAGGCCTGGTTCTGTACCATCCAGGGTATAGCGCATGCTCAAGCCAGTCTGGGGCTGCTTGAGTTCGATGGTTTTTGTCGTTAAAAAAATACTGCGTTCCTCCACCGCAGGGCTTGGTGGGGTGAAATCCACAATAATTGGCAAAGTACCTTCCAAACGGTAAGGTGCCTCCATAAAAGGGGAAGGCAAGGACATTTGCCAGTCTAATTCCAAGGGTGCCGCTTTGTCAAAAGTAGCATTGCCGAAGGTACTTACTTCAAAATTGAGTTGTTGACTACTTTGTGGCGCAATTTTAACCTTGAATTTACCCTGGTTAGAGCTGAGTTGGTGGTGGTGGTACAATTGGCCCTCAAAATACAAGGTATCGAGGCCACTGTTCTGGATGTTCAGCAGAACCTGTGCACGGCGGGCATCAAATTTGAGCAATTGAGGTTTAAAGTTTACCGCGTCTAGCATGGCTTTGGCTTTGGCCAATCCCGCATCGTCCACGATGTCGTCGTTGTGGATGCCGCTCAGTGCCAGATTGACCAGTTCAGGCCCCTCATCCGTAAAGGTAACCCAGGTGATGTGGTCAAACTCCTGAAAACGGGGCCCGCGCAACTGACTTCCACCACCCGTAGAAGCCAGGATGTAATAGTTGCGGTTGTTGCGCTGGGTTTTGAGGTACTGGTGGTTGTGGCCAGCCAATACCGTATAAGGGCGGGATTGCAGTGCCGCTTCAATTTCACTGAAGCCATTAAAATCTTTGTAGTTCCATACCGGGTGGTGCATGTACAACATTGTCCAGCGCACGTTGGGGTTGTCGGCAATGGCTTTTTTGACATAATCAACCTGGCTACGGCTGATGCTTAGCCCATTCCCGTCGTTGGAATCCATGGTGATGAACAGCACGTTTTTGTACACAAAATGGTACCAGGCTTTGCCATAGCGCTCCAGCCATACCTTGCGCATCACTTCGTTGGAAATATCGTGGTTGCCAGGTAGGGCAAAAAAACGCATTTTTAATTTTCCCAAAATATCGTCCCATTCCGCCCACTGGCGGTCAATCTCCTTATGGTCTTTGCTGTATCCTTCGATCATGTCGCCCACACACATCACAAATTCTGGATGCAGTTTATTCAGTTTTTCCACCGCTTTTTCAAAAACGCCATTGCGGTGCCCTCCCGTGCGATCGCTGACAATGGCAAATTGAAAATTGTCGGGATTGTTTTCAAAAGGGCGTTTGGTCCAAGGATTGATGGCCGTGGAATCGACGATAAAGACAGGCTTCTGCGCAAAGCCAGCCTGGATACAAAAAAAAGTGAGCAGGAGAAAAAGTAAACGCTGCATGTTGCTGTTTTTAGACCTTTTGTGGAACTTAGTTTTGCTTGCCACAAAGAACCACTTTCAACATGAGCTGAATGTTAAAAGTAGATTAGTGAAAGGTTAAAAATAAAGCAAAATACAGCGTTTAAGCGCTTGATTTTAATTATTGCGGTTGAAAAACCTTCTGCTTAAACCCAAAAGAAAACACACTTTGCTCAATCGGCAGCATCAATAAAAAGTCCTTCAATGCGTCTTGCCGGTAAAACAGCACTTTACCTCTGGCCTTTTCTCCCGGTGCCAGGGTGGTTTTGCGCAAGGTGTAATCCATCCAAAAGCCACGATCCCCGGTGGTGGGTGAGTTTGGTTCAAAGTTGTCGATATTGGATTGAACGATGGATTGATCAGCTGAAGCGGAGTTGATAACCAAGGGAACTGAAAGGAGGAAATTCGTATTGTCCTGGTTGTTGTTGCGGTTCTCGTTGTTGGAGTTATTGTTATTGTTGCGGTCTTCTTTGGCGTCTTTGATTTCCGAAACGACTACCGCAGTTACCGCCACTGCCGCTGCCACGCCAGCCAGTACCGCCGCGTTTTTGGCGTTGGCCTCCCGAACATTCTCCTGCACTTCCATTGAAAACAGTTGCTTTTCCGGATCAAGGGCAAAATAACGGGTGCCAGTGGAGGTAGTCAGGTAAAACTGTTCTGGAGCAACCAACTGATCCCTCTGGCTTAGATTTGTTACATCCACATTGAAGACCAAAAATTCTTTTTCAGCGTGGTCAAAAGCCGCACGGCCAAATAGGCTGTCCACACTTTTTTCCACAATAGCCTGGCCGTAATCCCAGCGGATCTTTTGATCGGCGGCGGGTTCCATGCGGACCACGGCTTGGGGTACAGCGCAAGAGCTAAAGCTGATGGCCAAAACGAGTAAGCAAAAAATCGCAGAGGTGTAATTTTTCAGGTACATAAGGTCGGGTTTTTATACCTGAAAGTTACAGCAGTCTGGGTTAAGCAGCAAATCGATATACGTTAAACTGGTGTTAAAAGCTGGGTTCCAACGTACTAAATCCCAATGCGAACTGAAATGTTGTGTGTTCCACTCCACACCTTAGAGGCACGGTAAGCGTAATCTACGCTGATTTTGGTGTTCTTTTCTACTTTGCTCAATGGGAAAGTCACCGATCCACCTGCGCTCAAACCCGTATAAATCGGTGCCTGAATCGGATCAGTCAAACCCAAATCAGTTTTGTAAGCCGCCCGCAACACAAAACGCTCATCAAATGCATATTCCGCGCCGCCGCCCAGGTTGTCTCTGGAAAAGGAGTTGGAAGTAAAATTACCGAGTACCGTAAAGCGGTGTTTTTCCAAAAAGCGAAAGTCATATGAAGCGCCAATGTTCAACAAAGAAGGCAATTCAAAACGAGCGCCACGCTGGTCCACGGTTACATCGTAGGAGCCACCATTGGGGCTGGGCCGTTGGATAGAAAGGGCTTCGCCGCGATAGGTCATCGGCGACCCAACATTGCGGAGGCTGATGCCAAATTTGAAATTATCTTGTTCTCCTGTCACGTATTGTACTCCTGCATCAATACCAAAGCCAAAAGCAGAGACATTGGCCAAGGATTCGGAGACAACACGGAGCAATAAACCCACTGAAACTTTGTTTTCAAATTCGTGGGCGTAGGCAAAACCCAGGTTGAAAAAACTGGGTGAATAGGTTGCGCCCGTACCTTCTGGCTGATTGGCGGTCGTCACTTCAATGTCGCCAAAATCCACGGCCATCAAGCTGAGGCCCATCACGCTGCTTTTGCCAATTTTGGCACTTACTGCTGCCGAACTCAAGTTGATGCCTGTTCCTCGCAGGTATTGGGTGCTGCCAAAGCCAAAATCCAGCTTGTTGATGCGTACCAGGCCCGCTACGTTGAGGTTCATCGACTCTACACCGCGTACCAGCGAGGTACTCATGCTGTGTAGCCCTGCCGTACGCGCCCATGGGTCCATCAGCAACTCGTAGGCACCCGCTTCACCCTGGCGATCGGGATTCCCTGCTTGGGTTGCGCCAAAGCTCAATACTAGGAAGAGGAGGGAAAAGTATATTTTTTGCATAAAAAGCCTTTTAGAGTGAAAAGTGAAAAGTGAAAAGCGAAAAGTGAAAAGTGAATAGGACCATTTATGCTATTCACTTTTCACTTTTCACTTTTCACTTTAAAGTCCTGAAGGATCAAATTTCCGATTGACCCCAAACCACTTTATCGTTCGTTGACCCAGTTCACCTGCGTCCACATGGATCAGGTACACGCCGCTGGCGATGGGGATGCCCTTGTTGTTCTTGAGGTCCCATTCCAAATCGGGGGTAATTTGTTTCTGCAAGATGGCCCGGTTGTTGCCTCGCGGCGTTTGACCGATCTCATCACGGCGGTATTGTCGAATGAATTTACCATCCAGCGAGTAAATCGTAATGACACACTTGGCTGGCAGATTGGTGACCTTCACCGTTGTGGTAAACTGTGATACTTCGTAATCGGAGAATCCGTAGTAGGGGTTGGGCGTGACCTTGATCAGCGCCATTACACTATCTACTCCTCGGGTATTGAGCGCTTCGGCCTGTTTGCCATCCAAACGGAAACGGTAAACAGGATAGCCTCTTTCCTTCAGCCCGGCTACACCGGTGCGGCGGTCTACCTGGTAAGGATTGGTTACCCGTAATTTCACCACCACATCATCCGGGATCAAGCCATCTCTGTAAGATTTGAAGCTGGCACCCGGGCGCGGCAAAATCAAACCTCCCCAGGAGACGTCCTTCAAAACCCGTCCTTTGTTGACCGGGCTGTTGTTGGGCCGCAATTGCCGGCTCAATACCTTACAACTGTCGTAAACGGTCCTGGTGACATAGACAAAATGTTGTCCACCCGCAAAATAGGGCCCCAGGTTGCCATTGGCCGAATTGCCCAGGGTGATCAGACTATTGGGGTTGAACATCATGTCGCGACCAACATTAAGCAAAGGATCGTTGGTGCCCCCGTAAACAGAGTTTTCTCCAAAGAAAACATTGAGTCGTTGGCCCGTTTCCACATCAATGGCGTAGCCAGGGAACCAACCAAAACCGACCCGAGAAAGGGTTGGATCAGGATTGGTTTCCACATCGGGCAACCCATCGTTGTTGGTATCTTCCTTCGTAACGTTGGGCGACCCACGCAAGTCAAAATGACGGCGGATGGCGGTTTCTCCCGGTGCAGTTTGGGTTGCATACCCTTGTAGTGGATAAAACCGGTTGGCAGATTCAATCACAATACAACGGCTCCATAAGGCCTTATTTGAAGTAAAGACAATGTCGACGTTGTTGACATCGGCCAGTTTGGCTTGGGTACGCATGAAGGCCGCACCCGACAAATCGGACCAGGCTGGTGTGATGTATGGCGTATTTTGATCATCCTTGTTGCGGAAATCCGCCAGAATGAAGGGCACAAAATACCCTGGACCAATTTGGCTCAACGCTTCCTCCGGATCCTGGGTTTGATCAGGTTCGGCATCACCGGTAGCCATAAAGTTGAAGACTTTGGTGTCAAAATCCGTTTGACCTGCTACGTATTCGTCCTTGATGCCAAATACCCAAGGGGTGGCACCCGTGCGCAAGTATTCTTCTTCGTAGCCGATGCGGCCATTTTGTTCATCTTTATCGACCCCAGGATCGTTGACTTGCCCTACCGAAATGGAGAACCCGAATTCCTTGACAATTTGCTCGTTAAGGTCATCGATCGATTTTTCAGAACGGATGACTGGGCTATTGGTATTGCTCAAATTGCGCAATTCCCAACGAACGGGCGGATCAAAACGATCATTGCTCATGTTGGCGTCCACGATGCGCAATTCAAACTCGCCATCTTGGACGTCTAGTGGGTTGAAAATTTTGACTCCAATCGGACCTCGTCCTGCTCGATACGTAATTTCCGGCTTTTGGGCAAAAGTACCCTGGATGATGGCATTGCGCGTCTCTGTATTCAGATCCAGGAAGTTGTTACCTGTACCTGCGCCAGCTAAGCGCGTGATGACGGCACCGTCGCCATACTTGGCATTGAGGCTGCGGTCGGTAATGGGCCGTGGAATGACGGTATAAAATGGATTGAACCCATCGCCAATGTTGCGGCGACCTTCAAGATAAGGCCGTCTTTGACCCAAAACGACTTTAGGATCAAAAGGCCGGTAATTGTTATAGGCGTAGGCAATGGCTACGAAGTAGTATTTTTTGTGGTTGACCAAGCGGCGATCCCCCGAAGCAAATTGATCTTCTGAAATGCGGAATGTATGTTGGATGCCATTGTTTGCACCCTCTACCCGCAGTTCCGGTATGTAATAATCTGAGCCAGTAGGGTTATCGACCGTTCGCCAGTTGAAAACCCGACCCACTGTATTTTTGACATCCACCTGATAAATCAAACGTGCCTTATCTGGGTTGTCGAGGTCGGCTACGGTGACACTCGAGTTACCCAATTGGTACAATTTATAGCCTTCGAAGCGGAACAAACTATCCGCTACTCCAGCTGGAACTTGCAAACCGCGTTGGGCGTAAGCCTCTCTGGCGTTGTTGGAAGTGATGGTGTCGTTGGTGAAAACCGCAATGATCTCTTTGTCCATTTCCAGGAAGTCCACATCGGGTGCGTCCGGCCCATCGGTCAACTCAAAACAATTGTCGAACAGTGCCTGGGCAATGTCGTCAGCTTCCAGGAGTTTGGAAATGTCTGGGCAAGGATATTGCTGATCGGCCACCCATACGGCCCCAACGATCAGCTCGTTCAAAGCACCTGGGTCCAGGCGGAAAGGTCCGGAAGCCTGAATGGTACGGCGGTCACCAAAGGGGATATCTGCCGAACACATGGTCCAGCCACGGTTATTATTGGGGGTATCGGTAAAAGCATAACGGATCGCCGCTCCATCCTGATAGGCATCATCACCAAAGGTAAAGGGGGTGCCATCGCGCCAGGAGCCGGACAAATAGTTGTAGTATTCCTGGGCATTGGCAGGGTCGGTGGTTCCCGGAATTGGGCTGCCTACCTGACGGTTGTTGTAATAAGTAAAGGAAGACATCCCAATTTCTTCCCCATTCTCGTCTAATGGACCACGGAAATAATCTATACCCAGCAGTGGAATTTCATCGCAATAAGTATTTACTGCACCGTCACAAGTACAGCCAGTCGTACCATCCAAGGCGTCTTCGTTGTAAATGAAGGCCAGGCTGCGGCTGGTGTCACAACCCACGTAGTCGTCGGTGAAACAACCGAGGTCGGGGTCAACCCACATGGCAAAATAGGTAGAATCAATACTTTCCACCGCCCGATTGATCAATTTATAACGCTGAAAAGTCATGTCGTTGATCTCGTCGTTGGTAGCATAGGAGAAAGCTTGGACTTGCACCTCCATTTGAATGGGATCCCCCTGCGATTCGGAGTGAATGTTGCCCGCATCGTTGTAAATCCAGAAGATCATTTCATCGGGAAACTGCGGTTTGTCCAGACAGCCCCGCACCTCGATGACGGGAAAATCACCCAATTCCGGGTTGTAGTTGCCATCGCCATCCTGATCCCAAAATCCCGCTAAACCCTGGCGGGTGCTGGGAAGAGAAAAACCGTGAATTTCTTCAAAATACTCATTGCCCGATGCTGGCCAACCTCTGATGTCCCGGGGAATTTTGTCCGGGTCGTAAGATCTACCGGCCAGAACGGCGGCATTCCAGTTGCGCAAATGCTCGCGGATACTTTCACCTTTGACGACAAAAAACTTGTCCCAACGGGAACAGGTTTCTTTATCCGTTTTGCCATTGGAATTCAGTGGACCAGGGAAAAAATCGAACTGACGTTCTGCACGACCATAAGTCTGGGCCGCCAATTTGAGGTTTCCCGCCGGGTCAACTCCACCCAACCATACCGCACCTGCAAAAATGGAAGAGACTTCCGGCAAACCAGGCGCTACTTTGGGCACTACATAACGCCCGTCGTTGCTGTTCCACCATACATCACCGCCAGTGGTGAGTCGAGCTCGAACGTTGTTGATGGCTTGGTCAATCTGGGCAACAGCATTGTTGCAATCCTCCAGGTAGCGCAGTTCCGGTTTGTTGGGCGCCGGCCGTTTAGGGTTACTTTTCCCGGTATGATAGGCCAGTGCCGACGTATGGAGCAAGGCCATCCCACCTAGAAGCAATAGCCAAGATTTCAAATGTCGCATATGTAATAAGTGTTTACTAGTCAAAATGTTGTGTTTAATGCTGACGGATGCGCTGCGATCTTTTAAAAGTTATAGATTGCACCAATGTAAATCCGCCGAGGCAAAGAATAGAGTCCAGGATTGAGAATGGCCCACTGGTAGGAGGCCAAATAAGCTTCCACTTCGCGAACTGAGTTCTGGATGTTCCGCAGTTTGTCCTGGCCATTGGCTGAAGCAAGGAAGCCGTCATCCGTTGGCGAGCCCGTTGCAGAATAAACATTGAGCACATTTTGGCGGTTCAGCAAATTGGACACCCGGCAATAGAGATTCAAGCCAGCGCCTTTGCTGAAGTTGATCGTTTTGTCGATGCGGGCATTGATCGTAAAGGTCCATGGTTTGCGGGCACCATTGATGGATCCAATGGTTTGAGTGCCCCCCAATTCCAACGGAGTACGATCCGCTGTATAAGGACGCCCAGAAACGGAAACGGCCTGTACATTCAAACCAGCATCTTCCAAAAACTTAGGAATGGCCTGTCCTTTGAAAAAACGATAGTCAAAGTTGAGGTTGATGCGGTGGCGTTCGTCGTAGTTAAGAGGGAACAGGGTGCGCAGGTTACCCCGGCTGGTAAGGCCCCGTTGCGAGTTGGCATCTGAACCCGTACCATCTGCAAATTGTAAGGTGTAGTTGGCGTTCAGGGTAGCATTACCCGTACGGCGCAGTTCGTACTCAAAGCTGAAACCTTTGACCGTACCAAAATCCAGGTTATCATAAGTGGTGTACTGCGTAATGATCGGTACAGGGAAGAAGGTACGCAGCTGAATCCAGTTGCGGATTTCCTTGTAATAAGCTGAAACTTTTAACTTGGAAGTTTCAGTCAAACGTTGTTGGAACCCTACCTCGTAATCAATGGTCCGCTCAGGCTTGAGGTTGGGGTTGTTTTTGGTGGCGCCGGGATTGTCCGTGAAGTAGAAATAATCCACGGCGGTTGCCAGGGTATTGGTTGCAGGGCGTTGCACCAGGATGTCGTAGTGGGCGAAGAAGTTGGCATCCTCCGAAATAGGGAAGGAGAAGGCCAAGCGCGGCATGATGTTGATCTGTACCTTATAATCTTCAAACGATGCATCTGGATTGAAGTCCCGAGACTTGATGTAGTTGGAAACTTTGGTGGCATTTTCATCCTTGTATTTGGGGAAAACCAAACCACCAGAAAAAATGTCAATCGGACTGTTCACCGGGGAACCATTGGGGCGGTACCATTGGTCGCCATCCCGATAAGCCTCTACATTGGTGCCGGCATCATTGAGGTATACTTTAAAATCGTCGCCAATGTTACCGGGGCGTTCTCCACCAAACTGATCGTGGTAGTCGCTCGCGCCGATGATTTCGTACAAAGAGTAAGGGTCTTTCAAAACCTTGGTATTGGCATCATACCGATCCACCCGCAGGCCTAAACGGAAAATGATGTCGCGGAAGGTGAACTTGTCCTGAATGTAAAAAGCCGAATAGATGGGGCGGTTGGGCGCTACCGGGAAGGTGCGCACGCCGTCGGCATCCGTAGCCGTGAAAAAATCGTTGAACGTTCCATCAAAAGGTTTGCCCAAATAGTCGTAGCCATAATACCGAATGATGCCCTGATCATTCAATTCTTTGGCGGAAAACATGCTCAGACTCAATTCACTGGGATCCATCCCATCCACGTTGACATAATCAGTCAGCGGAATATTGTTTTTGGCTCGGATTGAGCGGTAAAATTTGTTGTCCTCGTTTTGGGCAATCGACAATTGGCGCAGGTTCAGCGTTACAGCTTGGCCATTGACGGTATCGGTAATGGTGCCAATGTTTTCGGCGCCGTCTACAATCCCCAGAATGTGGTTGTTCGCTTGCTGGCGGGCAATGTTCCACAGGGTTTGTGGGGCGACTACGTAAGCCCGGTCGGTACGCTGCTCGTAAATGAAACCAATTTGGATGTTGTGGCGACCCTGATCGGAGTTGCCCGGCACCAGGTCAAAGTTGGTGCGCCCGTGGAAAGTATACAGATCGCCGTCGCTGAAGCTGGCCTGGTTGTACACCGAACCAACATTGCTGTGAAAGCCCCAGGAACCCGTATACACATCCGAAATCAAACCATTGGGTGCCACAAAATTGCCCAGTGCAAGTACCGAGCCAGCATCCTGAATGCCAGGAATGAAAATCCGGCCGATTTGGGCATTGATGGTTTCATTCTGGTTCAGGCCCATCACGTTGTTGTAGTTGGCCAAAACCGGATTGGAAGCCCCGGGAGTGTAGTTGCGCAACACCTGACGGTAGTCCGTATGTTGCAACACATTGGTCTGGGTGACCCGATCAAATACAAAGTTAAAGGTAGGCACCCATTCGATGTCGAACTTGCCCACATGACCGTACTCGAAGTAATTCTGGCCATGGCGCGCGTCGGCTACGTCACCTTTGGTCTTTTCGTACCCAAACTGCAAAGTGTAGGAAGCATTTTGGATCAAAGACTTGCTGCTATTGCTGCTTTGCCCGGGTGTATTTGCAGCGGCACCCAGTCGATGCCGAAAACGCATTACGCCCCGGTAGGTTGTGGTATTGTTGAAAGGGTTGTTGTGGCTATTGAGCAAACGCCAGCCCCCTGGCGTAAACTGGTCTTCTTCATCGGCGTACGAACCACTGAAAGAAACATCAATGGCTTTGTTCAGGCGAAAATCCAGTTTCCCGGTTACGTCCACTCTTTTGTAACGTTCATCTGGACGGGTTTGCAGGGCATTCACGTCATTGGACTTCAAAAAGTCGGCATTGACCAGTTGCGAACCTTGGATATTGATGATGGGGTTGGCTTCCAGTTCCAGTAATTTTTCCGGTTTCACCTGGAATAAGGAAACGGAGGAAGGATTATCGTCCAACTGGTCGGTATAACGACCTGAAAAGCGATAGCCCAGAATGGAATGCCCCTGTTTGTTTTTGAGTATGGGGCCACTCAGGTTGAGGCCAGCCAGCGTATTGCTGAAATTGTCCAAGAACTTGGAGCTTTCAACCTCTGCACCACCAGTAAACTCACTGGCTGGTCCCTTGGTCGTGATGGAGATGATCCCTCCGGTTACGTCACCGTACTGGGCTTCCATACCCCCGGTAATTACTTGTAACTGTTCAATTTCCGTTTCGGGAATGAGATTGCCCCGCACCCGGATGCCGTCAATGATGTAATCAGTATTCGTTGGCCGGGAGCCCCTTACGGTAATCGCTCTACCTTCATCAGAAGAAGCCAAGCCCGCTGTAGTAGCTGCGATGGCATTGATGTTGCGAATAGGCAGGTTACGGATTTGGTCACTGGTAATGACCCCCCCCGAAGTGGTGTTGTCCTGCTCGATGAGTGGAACGCGGTACTGGGTAATGTTGACCACATCTAAGACGATTCCACCTTGGGATTCCAGTTCAACTTCCACTTTATTGGCTTTACCCGCCAACACCTTAATGTTGGCTACGCGGCTCTGTTTGTAGCCCAGATAGGAAACCTCCACGTCGTAATTACCAGGATCGATATCGGGAAAGTTGAAATTCCCTTTCTCATCGGTATCTACTCCGGTGAGTTGTACACCGTTTTTATATAGTGCAACGGAGCCAAAGATGATAGGTTCTTTGTTCTCTTTATCGATAACCTTACCATTTAAAGAAGTTTGGCCGAAAGAGAACGCTAGGATACCGAAAAACAATAAGCAACACAGGAGTAATCTTTGCATCATATGCCGGATGTTTTCTAAATCAATGTAGACTGGCGATAAAGTTAAGACTTTATTAAAAAGTACAGGTGTTAATGAACGACAAATCCGGTTTTTCCGTGCAAGCTTTTATCGTTTATAGCAACAATTCTGCATTCTGTCGATAATTGCGGTTTTGAATAAAAAAAAATTCAACTTGCATGCAACTTTTATGTTGCTTTGTCGTCTTTAACAATACAATCATCCGGCTGACTTGCCTGAGAGTTTATCTACACCAAAAAAATTGAACGTTCCAAAGTATTCTAACTTGGGCGTTATTGGTAGAGGTAGACTTTAAAACCGACCAAATAATTTCCAAACGTTTACCACAGTAAACACTGCGCCGTAGTGTGTTCGAGTCAGCAAACAAAAAAAAGAATGGATTGTCAAGAGCAATCTCAACAACCCATTCTTGATATTACAAACAAGAATTTAAGAAAGTTTTTTCATACTAATCCGTATTGGCATGCCACGCACACTTTGCGTGGCATCTTTTTTTGTTAATCAAATGTAAAAAAAGTTTCGATTCCTGAAATTTTTCAACCAAAAAAAAAAGGTTTTGTGATCTTCAAACCGGGGATAAGTCCTACTTTGAAGGGGTAAAAATCAAGATAAATGCTTAAGTACTTGCTACCAGCGCTTTTTTGGGCGCTAATTATTCTGTTCCTTTCTGCTCATCCCCAAATGGGGGTTGCTAAACCCTGGTGGGTGTTTCAACCCGACAAATTTGCTCATGCTGGAGCCTATGCCCTGTTAGCTTTCTTGTTACAATATGGATTCAAGCGAGCTTATATGCCAGTCATTTTGGGCACAACTTATGGCATCATCATTGAATTTTTGCAACAGGCCTTTTTTATCGGCAGGCAATTAGACGTGTTTGATATGCTGGCCAACTTGATTGGGTGTTTGATCGGGGTCTGGATTTTTTCCTGGTTTGCTCCTCTTTTGCCCCAGTACTTTGTGCGCAAATAATTTGGTCATTTTTCAACACATCGGCATTCGCTGCTGTTTTTAATCTGTCAAACGTTTATCTTTAGAGCTTTACTCAACCAATTTCAAGTGGTACCCATGATAAGAATGTGCTTATTTGTAGCAGCACTGCTGCTGAGTGCAGTATGGTCCTTTGCCCAGGATGCTAAATTGGCGCAGCAATACCTGGCGGACGGAGAATTTGAAAAAGCGGTGATTCTTTTTGAAAAATTGTACACCCAGGACAATGACAACGAGTATTATTTTGACCGCTATATCGAATGCCTGATGGAATTGCAACGCTACGAAGAACTCGAACGTGGCTTGCTCAAGCAGATTCGCAAACGCCCCAATGACAGCCGCTTGTACGTCAATTACGGGCGGATGTACGAACAACAGGGCAAAGAAGAGGAAGCCAAAAAACAATACCGCAAAGCCATTGACCAGTTGCCCAAAGACCGTTACGCGGTGAGCAAACTAGCCAATGCCTTTAGTTCGGCCAATAAATACGATTTGGCGGTAGAGACCTACGAAAAAGGGGCAACCATGCTCAACGATCGCCAGTTTTTCTCCTACAATCTGGCCGACCTGTATCGCCGCAAAGGAGATGTGGGCAAAATGATCGAGCAATACCTCAATAGTCTGGATGCCTTTCCGGAGCGGGTCGACAACATCAAGAGTATCTTCCAGCGCTACCTCTCGCCAGAGGACATGAATGTATTGCAGCAACAGTTGTACGATCGCATTCAAAACGCCAGCAATGCAGGCTCGGTGCAGTACATCGATATGCTGGCCTGGGCATTTTTGCAGAAAAAAGACTACAAAAATGCGCTTCGGCAGGTACGCGCCCTCGACAAACAGCAAAAAGGGGACGGCCTACGGGTTTACCAATTGGCCCAAATCGCGGCCAATGACAAGGACTACGATGTGGCCATCGAAGCCTATCAATATGTGATCGAGAAAGGGGCCGGGACGCCGTTTTTTGTAGATTCCAAACAGGAATTCCTGCGTTGCCGCCGCAACAAACTGGTGGAAGGTTACAACTACAGCCGCGAAGAATTGCTGGAACTGGAAAAGCAATACGAGACCTTCATCAGCGATTATGGCAAATCCAGGGGTACCGCTGCGCTGATCACGGAGCTAGCTGACCTGGAAGCCCTTTACCTGAATAATCTGGATAAATCCATCACGCTTCTTTCGGAGTTGATTACCCTGCCGGGCATTTCTGCCGGGATGTTGGGCCAGGCCAAGCTCAACTTGGGCGATTATTACCTGATGAAAACGGAAGTTTGGGAGTCTACCTTATTGTACTCTCAGGTGGACAAGTCGTATAAAGATGACGTGCTGGGTCACGAAGCCCGTTTCCGCAATGCTCGTTTGGCGTACTACTCAGGTGATTTTGAATGGGCCCAGGCTCAATTTGAAATCCTCAAAGCATCTACAGCGAAGCTCATTGCCAACGATGCCCTGGACATGTCGGTTTTTATCGCCGACAACCTCAATCTGGATACCACTGCTAAAGCCTTGCAGTTTTACGCCGAGGCAGACATGTTGATTTTCCAAAACCGCTTTACCGAGGCATTCGGCAAACTGGATTCACTGCTTAAAGAATATCCCAACCACTCTTTGGAAGATGATGTGTGGTACCTCAAAGCCAAAGTATACACCAAAAAACGAGATTACGTACAGGCTGGAAAGATGTACGAACTGATCATCCAAAATTACCCCGATGAAATTCGGGCGGATAATGCGCTGTTTGCGCTGGCGGAATTGTATGAAAACGTCAATCAACTGAACAACAAAGACCGGGCATCCATTTTGTACGAGCAACTGTTCATTGATTATTCAGGAAGTACCTTTGCGGTAGAGGCAAGAAAGCGGTATCGCTTGCTGAGAGGAGATAAAATACAGTAAAGCAGTTATGAATGATGAGTGATGAGTGATAAATGGCTACCGCTGCGACTTAGACTATATCCATAGTCAAAAATACTGCGGTAGCCATTCATCATTCTTCACTTATCACTCATCATTTATAACTACTTCAGACGCTTTTCGTCAGAAACCGTCAGCTTGTGACGACCTTTGGCACGGCGTGCAGCCAATACCCTGCGGCCGTTCTTCGAGCTCATACGAGTCCGGAAGCCGTGCTTGTTGGCACGTTTGCGACGGGATGGTTGATAAGTCCTTTTCATTGTATATTGCTTTTATTGCGCACAGGCTCTTTTAAAAAGTGGGGCAAATGTAAGGGTATCTTTGGAAACGACCAAATAAAAAAGTTGAGAAGTTTAAGGTAAGTTGAGAAGTTGAGGAGTTTAGAAGTTGAGGTGCACGTCGTTCGCGGTAGCCTAAACTTCTAAACTCCTCAACTTCTCAACTATACTGTCATAATGTCTTTCTCCTTCTGTTTGACCATTTCATCCACTGCGGCAATGAATTTTTTGGAAAGATTGTCTGCGTCATCCTCCAATTTTTTGCCCAAGTCTTCTGAAAAGCCATTTTTTACCGCTTTTTTGATCTCTTCGATCGCGTCGCGGCGGCCACCACGGATACCTACCTTGGATTCTTCGCCCAAGTTGGCACAACGTTTGACCAAATCGCGGCGGCGCTCTTCGGTCAATGGTGGAATAGACAAGCGCACCACGACCCCGTCGTTCATGGGCGTTACGCCCAAATTGGCTTCAAAAATAGATTTTTCAATGTGGGCCAGCATGGATTTTTCCCAGGGCTGGATCACAATGGTACGGGAATCCGAAGTAGCTACGTTGGCCACCTGATTCATCGGGGTAGGCGCACCATAATAGTTTACCATCAAACCCGAAAGCATCGCCGGATTGGCTTTGCCCGTAGTGATTTTTGACAATTCGATTCTAAGGTGCTCCAGGGCTTTGTCCATTTGCTCCTCAGCATCTTCCATAATTAGGTCTATTTCCTCCTGCGTCATTACGAGTATTTTTGTTGCGAGGGCAAAAATCGGGAAAATTTGGGAAAAAGTAAAGCCAGAAAAAGGAAATGAAAATTCACCCCTTTTTCTGGCTTATAAAATGTTCAGAATATTACTTGCTTAATTCCGCGAAGCTCCTGCATACCGCAGCAGCAAATACACCACCATGACCAGCGCTGAAATCGCAGCAACCACATAAGTCATGGCCGCCCACCACAAGGCATCTTTGGCACCATTGTATTCTTCACCACGGGCCATCCCCGATTCATTAAGCCAGGCCAGAGCTCTGCGACTGGCGTCGAACTCCACAGGCAGCGTGATGAAACTGAACAAAGCGGTTACCCCAAAAACAATTGCGGTGATCAGCAAAAGTTGTGGCATGGTATTGATCAGCATGAATGACCCGATCAACAACCACTGCTGGGTCATCGCTGAAAAGTTGACGATGGGCACCAGGGTTGAGCGCAATTTCAACATGCTGTAAGCCGTGGCGTGTTGTACTGCGTGCCCACACTCGTGTGCCGCAACGGCAGCTGCAGCGATGCTATTGGTCGCATACACCGCTTCACTCAATGCCACCGTTTTGGTAGCTGGATTGTAGTGGTCGGTTAACATGCCTTGGGTAGCAACGACTTGTACGTCATTGACACCGTAGTGGCGCAACATCGCCTCCGCGATTTCTTTACCCGTCAAGCCAGAACGAATCCGAATCTGGCTGTAATGATTGAATTTTGATTTTAAACGAGCGCTAACGATGAAGCCAATGACAGAAAAGACTCCACCAATCAGCATAAAGACCATATAATCTGCGTTCATCATTCGTTTTTTAAATTTAGACTTGATGGTATTGCTTCAGGTCACTTTTTTTTTAATTGAGTAAATCAAAACCCGTGTACTTGCGCAATACTTCAGGTATTACAACACCTTCCGGGCTTTGGTTGTTCTCTAAAATCGACGCAACAATTCGCGCCAAAGCGAGCGCACTGCCATTGAGGGTGTGCACCAGTTGGATGTCTTTGTCTTTGCCTTCGCGGAATCGCATTTTCATCCGATTGGACTGGTACGTTTCGAAATTGGATACAGAACTGACTTCCAACCAACGTTTTTGCGCAGCGCTCCAAACCTCAAAATCAAAGGTAAGGGCAGAAGTAAAGCCCATATCCCCACCACAAAGGCGGAGGATGCGGAAGGGCAAGCCCAGTTTGTTCAACAAACCAGCAACGTGCTCCAACATTTGCATCAGGATTTCGTAGGATTGATCTGGATGCGCAATTTGAACAATTTCAATTTTGTCAAACTGGTGTACCCGGTTCAAGCCCCGCACATGCGCACCATAAGAGCCTGCTTCCCGACGGAAACAAGGCGTGTAAGCCGTCATTTTGATGGGCAACTCGCTGGCATCGAGAATTTGATCGCGGTAAATATTGGTGACTGGCACCTCGGCAGTAGGGATCAGGTAGAGGTTGTCCAGAGTCACATGGTACATTTGGGCCTCTTTATCGGGCAACTGGCCCGTTCCCCGTGCCGAGTCTTCATTGACCATCAGCGGTGGGATGATTTCTTCATAACCAGCAGCAGCGGCTTCATCCAGGAAAAAGTTGATCAGGGCACGTTCCAACTTGGCACCTTTGCCCCGGTAAACAGGGAAGCCTGCTCCAGTCAGCTTTACCCCCAATTCCAGATCGAACACCTTATACTTGGCTGCAATTTCCCAGTGGGGTAGGGCAGTGTCACCCAACTCAGGCAATGGGTCGGGGCCGGGGCGGTAAATTTCGTTGTCCTCGGGAGTGATGCCTACGGGAACCGATTCGTGAGGAATATTTGGAATGAGGTAGAGTTGTTCCGTGAGCTGTTCTTCCGTGGACTTCAATTCTTCTTCAATCGCGGCAGTACGCTCTTTCAATCCTGCTACCTGGCTACGGGATTGTTCGGCCTCTTCTTTTTTGCCTTGTTTCATCAAAGCGCCGATCTCGGCGGAAAAGCGGTTGCGTTCCGCATTGGCTTCGTCCAACTCCGTCTTTAATCTTTTACGGTCATCGTCGAGTTGGAGGATCGATTCAATGGCTTGCAATAGATCCTCTTTGGCGTTTCTTTTCTTTAATCCGGCCAGGACGCGCTCCTTGTTGTTCCGGATAAAATTGACTTGTAACATAGTGGGCGTGCTGCTTTTTCGGTAAAACCAAGTTTCGGTAAAAACTTTAATGGTTACTTTTTTACAAAGATAGTGCTTGGAATTAAAAATAAATGTATTTTTGTGTCATTACAGCACACCTCTTTCTTTCTATAGCACACAAGCAGGGTAGTTTCCTACTTCGCGAAGAGCTGCACGATCCTCCTTCATTCCTCCTTAAACACACAATAAATTTCGTTTTTAAGGGTTTTGAGAGGAGAACAACTTATGGTTTTGCTATACACAAGAATCAAACGGTGTCTACCGGTCAATGACTAGTAACGGGTAAGCAAGTTTACCTCACTTACTATTCACAAGCCAGATTAAGGGTTACGCATCAAAATTCAAACACTTGTTTTTTTTGATTCAGCTATCTCCATCCACATCTGCCACGATTGTTTTTACTTTTCAAATAACATTCCTTTAACAAGTCCCGAAGCTAGCTACGGCTACCGCTTCAATTTCAAAAAGAAGCCTTTTCAATTATGTTCGATATTTTGCAATTGAACGACATGTTGGTGCCAGAACTGAGAGAGCTCGCCGAACGACTGGGCGTCCAGGGTTACCGAAAACTCAACAAAAAAGAACTCGTCTACAAAATTCTGGATTACCAGGCACTTGCTGAAGGTTCTGAGCGCCCCGCTTTTGAGCCAGGAGAAGATCTTGATATCCCCGCCAGCATCACCAGCCGGGAACAGTTTCAAAACGAATTGTACCGCCCTGACGACGATGAAGATGACTCTTTTGTGCCCGCTACGGCCAAAAAAGAAGCCAACCCTTCTTCTGATCAACCCGACCCTGAAAATGTTGAGGATGATCCGAATGACCGCAACAAAAGAGCCCGCCGCCGCGTGACCCGTGAAGAGCTTGAACAACAACAAGCCCTCACTCGCCGCGACCGCAACTTGCCACGCCTGGAACGTACTCGCGATCGGAACGAACGTACCGAGCGTGAGCGCGAGCAAGAGCGTGAAGAAAGAAATAGCCGTACTGAACGGCCTGCTACACCGCCTATCCGAGATGAACGCCCAGCGCGCGAAGAACGTCCGACACGTGAAGAGCGCCCTACCAGAGAGGAACGCCCTGCCCGTGAGGAACAACGGCCAACTCGTGAAGAGCGCCCAGACCGGGAGCGTGAACAAGACCGGGAAGAAAGAGGCGGTGGCCGAATGGAACGCCCTACCCGGGATGACCGTGGTGAGCGGGATCGTCCTGAGCGCAATACCCGTTTTGAACGCAGCGACCGTGACCGCCCAGAGCGCAACGATCGCGATCGTTACGAGCGGGACAATAGAGACCGCGATAGAGGCGGAGACCGCGAACGCGATGACCGCGATAGAGATCGTGACCGCGACCGTGATGGTGGCCGTTTCGAAGATACACCCGAACGCCGTCAGCCTGCTGCTGAAGAATACGAAGATTACGCAGGTGAAGAGGAACGTTTCGACATCGAACTCGATGGCATCATCGAGGGCGAGGGCATTCTGGAAATGATGCCAGATGGTTATGGCTTCCTGCGTTCTGCGGATTACAACTACCTGACTTCACCCGATGACATCTATGTGTCTCCTTCCCAGATCAAGTTGTTTGGTTTGCGTACCGGGGATACCGTTTGTGGTGCCATTCGTCCACCTAAAGAAGGTGAAAAATATTTTGCCCTTTTAAAAGTGTCTAAAATCAATGGCCGTGATCCGGCGGAAATCCGCGATCGGGTGCCTTTTGATTACCTGACGCCATTGTTCCCGACCGAGAAAATGCGTTTGGTGAATGCACCAGGTTCCAAGAACATGGGCAACCGGATGATCGATCTGTTTACTCCAATTGGTAAAGGCCAGCGGGGTTTGATCGTGGCACAACCAAAAACGGGTAAAACCTTCTTGTTGAAGGATCTGGCCAACGCCATTGCGAAAAACCACCCCGAGTGTTACATCATCGTCTTGTTGGTGGATGAACGCCCGGAGGAAGTTACCGACTTCAAACGTAGTGTGAACGCGGAAGTGGTCGCTTCTACCTTTGACGAACCCGCTGAAAACCACGTACGTGTGGCTGGCATTGTGCTTGAAAAAGCCAAACGCCTCGTAGAATGTGGTCACGATGTGGTGATTATGCTCGACTCCATCACCCGTTTGGCACGCGCCTACAACACCGTAGCACCTGCTTCTGGTAAGGTACTTTCGGGTGGGGTGGAAGCCAATGCATTGCACAAGCCTAAAAAATTCTTTGGTGCTGCTCGTAACATCGAAGGTGGTGGTTCACTCACCATCCTGGCAACGGCACTGATCGACACCGGTTCCAAAATGGACGGCGTGATCTTTGAAGAATTTAAAGGTACGGGTAACATGGAATTACAACTTGACCGTGGTCTGGCCAACAAGCGCCTCTTCCCGGCGATCGACCTTACCAAGTCGAGTACCCGCCGCGACGACCTGCTTTTGGACAAAGATACCCTCCAACGTATGTTCATCCTGCGCAACCATCTTTCGGACATGAAACCCGAAGAGGCCATGGAATTCCTGCGCAAACACATGAATATGACCAGCAGCAACGATGAATTCCTGCTGTCGATGAATGGATAATTTCTTTTGGAACGATACAAGAGGCTTTGTGGTTGAATGACTACAAAGCCTCTTTTTATTTGCTATGAATCTTAACGAACTTCGCCAATCCAATCAACTTTTACTCGAAAGTATCAGCGGTAGCCGGGCTTACGGGCTGGCTTTGCCTGGTTCCGATACCGATTACAAGGGCGTATTTGTTTTGCCCAAAAAGCAATTTTATGGCCTGCATCAACTCGATCAGGTCAACAGTCCCGGCAATGATGAGGTTTTTTATGAATTGCGGCGCTTTGCCGAATTGTTGGCGAAAAACAACCCCAATATTCTGGAAATGCTGAATGCACCGGCAGATTGCATCGTGTATCGGCACCCCTTGTTTGAGTTGTTCAAGCCGAGTGATTTTTTGTCCAAACTCTGCCGCGATACCTTTGCGGGCTATGCGATCACCCAAATCAAAAAGGCCCGAGGGCTCAATAAAAAAATCCACAACCCTCAGGAACCGGAGCGCAAAACGCCCTTACATTTTTGTTATGTGGTTAAAAATCAGGGCTCAATCGCATTGCTCAAATGGCTGGAAGTAAATAACTTGCAGCAAGAACGCTGTGGCCTGGTCAATATTCCCAACATGCGGGACATGTACGCACTGTTTTACGACCACAGTGGAGATTTACAATTCAGTGGAGTCATTCAAAAAGAAAGCGCCAACGAAGTCGCCTTGAGCAGTGTGCCCAAAGGAACCGAACCTTTAGCGATCATGTCTTTCAACAAAGATGGCTACTCTGCCTATTGCAAAAGTTACCGCGAATACTGGGAATGGGTCAAATTGCGCAACGAAGAGCGCTACCAAAATACCTTGCAACACGGCAAAAATTACGATGCTAAAAACATGATGCATACATTCCGCTTGCTGGATATGGCAGCGGAGATATTGCGGGATGGTGAGGTGATCGTGCGCCGACCCAACCGTGAGGAATTGCTGGCTGTACGGCGCGGCGAGTATTTGTATGAAGATTTGATTCTGCGGGCGGAGGAAAAAATTGCTTACATCAATGAATTGTACGAGAACTGCACTTTGCCGGAGTTACCGGATTTGGAAAAAATTGAGGGCTTGATTTTGGAGGTGAGGGAGCGATTTTACGCACAAAACTAGCTACAGATGCCTGATTCAACTAACCCTGTTTTTCCATCACATTTACATTTTGCCCATCCCTGGCGGAAGTACCAGCAAAAAATACGGGAAGAAACTGACCGCTTATTCACTGACCGCAAATTCCATCTGGTGGCACCGCCTGGCTCGGGTAAAACGATCCTGGGCCTGGAATTGATGCGCTTGGTCAACCGTAGAACCCTAATTCTGGCTCCAACGCTGGTCATTCGAGAGCAATGGATCGAGCGTTTGAAGCAGGATTTTGGTGCAGAAGACGACGGTGATTGGATCAGCCGGGACCTCCGACAACCTGCTTTGCTCACGGTCTGCACCTATCAGGCATTGTATCAGGCCTGGAAAGCCAATCCTCAAATTATAGATCAACTCCAAGAAGCACAAATCGAAACCCTGATCGTAGACGAATGCCACCACTTACAAAAAGAATGGTGGAAACCTTTGATCAGCCTCAAAAAAGAACTAAAACCGCTGCTCATCGCCCTGACTGCAACTCCCCCTTACGACGTCAGCAACTTTGAATGGGCGCGTTACCATGAATTGTGCGGGGACATTGACGAGATCATTTACACTCCAGAACTGGTTGCGGCAGGAGACCTTTGCCCACATCAGGATTATCTGTACCTCTGTTTGCCTCCTGACGCAGCATCGGTGGAGATACAAGATTTTCATAAGGCTATTGCTGATTTTACCGAAAATTTGCAACACAATCATCGTTTCATCAATTTGCTGAAAGCACATCCTTGGCTGAATGAACCGGAATTTCACACTGAAGCGATCTATGAAAATCCAGCCTATTTCTCGGCATTGCTGATTGGATTGGAAGGTTTGGGCAAAGTGGCACCCTTGAGTGCGCTGGGCATCATTGGGGCGGATGAAAGCCAAATTCCGCCGCTTTCATTGGATTGGATGGAGATTTTATTGCAAAATGCCTTATTCAAAGACGCCTACTTTGAACCCTTTTTGAAAGAAGAACCCATTGAACGAATCCCCAAAACGCTGCGTCGGATTGGGGCGATTGAGAAAGGCAAGGTGCATTTGAAAGAATCCCCTCAGCTCGGCAAACAACTGCGCAACAGCATCAGCAAACTCAACGCCATCGGAGAAATTGCCAAAATTGAAGTCCAGAACCTGGGCCAGGAATTGCGCATGGTGATTTTGTGCGATTACATCCGCAAAGAATTGCTGCCAGCGGATGAACTGGATGACCCAAACCAAGATCAACTGGGGGTAGTGCCCATTTTTGAATCTTTACGCCGTACTTTTCCTCTGGGATTGGAAATCGGGGTATTGAGTGGTTCGCTGATCCTTGTCCCCAGAGCAAGCGAGGCGCTTTTGGATCAAATCTTGTCAAAATGGAACATTCCGCTGGAAGATGTTCGGCGCAAAGCCTTGAAGCACGATTCTCTTTATCTACACATTGAGCCCATTAGTGCCAAGGCCAAGACGGCCATTGTTAATGTTGTAACAGCACTTTTTGCCCAAGGCGGCATTCAGACTTTGGTGGGCACCACCGCTTTGTTGGGAGAGGGTTGGGATGCTCCGGAAATCAATACACTCGTACTAGCCACTTTTGTGGGTTCACACGTGTTGTCCAACCAAATGCGGGGAAGAGCCATTCGGGTACATCGACAACTCAAAGAAAAAACTGCCAACATTTGGCACCTGGCCTGTATTGATCCCCGCTCCCCGGAAGGTGGAAGTGATGTAGCGATGCTGAAACGGCGGATGTCCACTTTTTTTGGCCTAACCCAAAAGGCTGAGCCGATAATTATTAGTGGAATGGATCGTTTTGCTTTGCCCACCCTACCCATGGCTTCCTCCGATCTGGAGCAGTTCAATTACAACATGGCGGTGTATGCCAAAGCACGTCCCCGTTTGCAACAGGTTTGGCGGGAGGCAATAGGGAATGGGTATGTTGTACAAGAAAAGGTCAGAGTTCCACATCAGCTTAACCCAACCTTTAAGGGAAAAAAGGAAATAGCACTGGAGCAAGCTACTCAGGTATACCGGAGCGATTTTAAACGTTTTAACCTATTCGCTGTAATTTGGGTTGTAGTGGCATTCGTTCTGGTCGCTTGGGGGCGATTTATTGGTTGGGATTGGGGCAACCTCTTGTTTGGTATTGTAACTGCCATTTTGTTATTGAGTGCGCTGGATTTTTCACAATTGCGG
Organism: Saprospiraceae bacterium; assembly: GCA_027486765.1. Taxonomy (GTDB): domain Bacteria; phylum Bacteroidota; class Bacteroidia; order Chitinophagales; family Saprospiraceae; genus Haliscomenobacter. Next base: position 8,961 of record JAIXOO010000403.1, on the reverse strand, counting down.
CGCTTGCATTGGGTACCTCAAATCATCCATTATTTTAGAGATGTAGAGGCTTATCGGCCCCGCTTAGGTTTGCGGATGGGGCTTTATGCGCTACTCATTGGATGGGTTGTTTGGCAATGGGGGCTTATCACCGGATTGGCGCTGGGTACCTTTATTCTGGCTGGGTGGCTGGTTTATTTATCCTTTTTCAACAGCACATTTATCCTTGGCGTTTGGTCGAACTTTCGCCGCATCAAAGACCCACATTTTTTTTGGAGCAATGCAGCTGAAGCCCTATTCGAAACCCTTCATCAAAGTTCTTTGCTGCAAACCAGTGCTGAAGAGTCGGCGCAACTGGAAATTGATGCCCAAACAAGCAATGGCTTGGTGGTTATTCCCAAAAATTTGGATACCCATAGCGCCCAGCTTTACCTCAATGCGCTACAAGAACTGCTCAACCCCATTGAGAACCCACGCTATTTGTTGGCGCTGAAGTATACTTTTGATCCACAAACTCCATTGACCTACTACTTCCCTGTTCCAGCTTCTTTGGGTAAAAAGAAAAAGGACGCTGAACAATTCCAGGATATTTGGATGGAAAAAATGGGCCCTACAAGATTGGTTTTTACACGTACTGTAGACGGGCGTCTGGAATTGCTGAAGGCCAGAGGCCAAAGTTTTGGCTTACCACAGGATGCTTATGCGACGCGGGAAAGCAGTTGGGAATGATTTTAAGTGAAAAACGAAAAGTGAAAAGCAAGTACTCTATCTGAATCTCACTGTACACTTTATTTTTTCACTTTTCACTTTTCACTATTTTCTCCGCTACCGCCGCCGCGATACTCGCCATCTCTTCCTGGCTAACCTCTACCACTGCTTTGGTGAAAGTAATGTCTTGCAAAGTATTAAGCGGAATGAGGTGAATGTGCGCATGAGGTACCTCCAGCCCAATGACGGCAATGCCAACGCGTTTGCAAGGGACCGTTGCCTCCAGGGCTTTGGCTACCTTTTTAGCAAACAAATGTAGTCCGATCAGGTAATCATCCTCCAGATCAAAAATGTAATCCACCTCTTTTTTGGGGATGACTAGGGCATGGCCTTTGGCCATGGGGCGAATGTCCAGGAAGGAGAAATAGTCCTCTGTTTCTGCCAGTTTGTAGCAGGGGATTTCGCCGTTGATGATGCGGGTAAAGATGGAAGCCATGTGGAGTGAAAAGTGAAAAGTGAGAAACGAAAAACGAAAAGTGAAATCCAAATGGTGTATTTGCTTTTCACTTTTCGTTTTTCACTTAAATCGAAATATCCATGATTTTGAATTCCATGTCACCATTTGGTGTTCTTACGGTAGCGGTTTCACCAATGACTTTGCCCAAGAGGCCTTGTCCCATTGGAGAGCTGACCGATACTTTTTTGGCTTTGAGGTCTGACTCAGATTCTGATACCAGTTGATAAGTGATTTTCGCTTTGTTTTTGGTATTCATGATGGTCACCTTGGCCAAAACGGTCACTTTAGAGGTATCTACTTCGCTGGAGTCCAAAACGCGGGCAGTGGCCATTTGTTTTTCCAGGTCGTTGATGCGCAATTCCAGCAAGCCCTGGGCTTCTTTTGCGGCATCGTATTCGGCATTTTCAGAAAGGTCTCCTTTTTCACGTGCCTCGGCAATAGCGCGTGCTGCTTCAGCACGACCTCTTGTTTTGAGGTCCTCCAATTCTGCCGTCAATTTGTCAAAACCTTCCTTCGTTAAATAGTTGATTGCCATAATACTAAAATTTTACAATGATTAAACTCCTTCCCCAGTCGGGCGTTTGCGCCGACCGAATGCCAATGGTGATCCACGTTGTCATGAGAAAACTTCAACTTGGATTAAGCCTTTGTAGTGGGGCAAAATAAGTGTTCATTTTTCTTGAGCTAAAGGATTAGATAAGACACTTGAAATGAATCGTTTACTTATCTAATCCTCTGGCAAAATGGACACTTATTTTTTTCTAGCCCCTTGGGTAGGTTTTGTGCTGTAACTTTTCTTTTGCTTATGGTTACAGTCGCTGTTATGAAAACACGGGGTACTTAGAAAAAAACAGGAACGTTTCCATCCGACTTGAATGAAAACGTTCCTGTTTTTTTCCCTCTGCAAATATATAGGAAAATTATGGGAACTTGCAAGTGGAAAATTTTTTGTGCTTTATTTTTTTTATTTAAAAAAAAAGTGGTATAATTGTAAGCGATTTAACATTTTACTGCCATTACATACCTTATTACACTGCCTTTGGTTCATTGTTTCATTAACCAAGGCTCGACATGAAATACACACCACGCCAACTGAGTTATGCGCAATACCTATTGCGCCGCATGGGTTTTCAGAACTCCAAAGACATTGACCTGTACCTCCAACAACTCTTACTAAGCAAGGGGCGCTATCACTTTAACCCCAAAGCTAAAAATCCCTTTAAAGCCTGGCAATTTTCTGCCAAGGCTGGGATAGATGCATTGGTGTCGGAAATGGAGTTGAAAAAGACCCCGGCGAAAATCCCATTGCTGAGATCCCAATTGTCCCATTTTACCGCTACGCAGTTGGCGCGCTATAGCTTTTGTCCTGCGGCATTTTCCATCAGCCATACTTTTGAAACGGTTATAGACGCAGGGGATAGACCAATTGCGATGGGCGAACAGTTGCACGAATCCTTACGTTTGAGTCAGCAAAAGCAAAAAAGCGGGGCTACAACGGATCCTTTCTACCGCCGCGCCTGGCAAAATCCGGCGATTGCCAAAATTCTACGCGCTGAAGCGGTGTATACCGGGCATGGTGCGAATGCGCCACTATTCAACAATGAAAAAACAGGTTTTGTGGGGAGCCCCGACTACATTTTCCGGGATCGGGAAGGAGTCTATTTTTTGGTGGAAGAGAAATTCCTCCATTATCGGGACCCCATGAACCCCTCGGCTGCCAAATTGAACAAAGAAGAATGGGCAGGTACTTTGGCCTCCAAAAACCAGGAACGCCAAGAAGAATGGGCAAAAATACCCTTCTATTTTTTCAAAAACCACCTCATTCAAGTACTCGCTTATCTCGCCAATATCTGCGCTTATCCGCTACAATATGGCTATCTGGTGTATTGGTTGTACGATTTTAAAGATGGAGAGGTCTACGTTCATAAAGCCGGGGTGAAAAAATTGAGTTTAGATCCTGAAAACTTTGCCTTGTACCAGCAGTATCTGGGGCAATTTCAGCAATTTTTGCAGCGTGGTGTAGAGGCTTTTGATGTGGAAAGGGTCAATGTCAAAAAATGTGCGGCCTGTTCGCAGAGCCCTTATTGTATGCACAAAACCAGGCGCTTTGATGAGGTAAATTATCCATATCGGAAGGAAGATATCAGATTGTATCCCGCAGAATTTCCAGGTAGTTTGCGGCAGGTTTATTGATGTTTACCAAATTTGGTAATGCTCCAATTGAATGGTTTCGCCATAAAACAAGCGGGTGGTTTCTTCAAAGGATTGGGTATAGTCCGAAACGTAGAAGCGGTGTGGATGTCGCTGTTGAGTATTGAGTAGCCCATTGTCCGCCAGTTTCTGAGCAACTTCTTCGGCTACAACCAAAGTAGAATCCAGTACTTCAACCTGGTGATCGAAGTAGGCTTCGATGTCCGTGCGGATCAAAGGGTAATGGGTACAAGCCAGGAGCAAGGCTTCAATGTCGCTAAAACCCGGATGGGCCAGGTAGGTATCCAGAATGGCCCTACTGGCCTGGTTGTGCACAAAACCTTCCTCAATCATGGGGGCGAGTAGGGGAGTGGCCAGGGATTCTACTTCCAGGCTGGGCCGTACCCGGTGCAATTGTTTGTGGTAAATGCCTGATTGTACGGTGGCTTTGGTGGCAATTACACCGACGCGATTGAAGCCTTTTTTTGCTACTGCATTGACCAGTGGATCCACGACATTGACAAAAAGGGCCTGTTCACGGAAGAAGTCCAATAGTACATCGTATGCAGCGGAAGAGGCTGAATTGCAGGCTACCACGATCATTTTGCAGCCTTGATCGAGCAGGAATTTACTGATGCGCAAACAATAATAGCGAATGGCGTCGGCGGATTTGTCGCCGTAAGGTAGGTGGGCGGTATCGCCAAAATAGATGATTGCTTCGTTCGGTAATTTATTAACAATGGCGTTGGCCACCGTTAAACCTCCAATTCCTGAATCAAAAACGCCAATAGGTCGAGATGCGAGAGCCATTTTCAAAGTTCCAAAATTCCAAAGTTCCAAGGTTTCAAGACTCGAAGGTCGATCGAACCCTGGAACTTTGGAACCCTGGAACCTTGGAACCCTTGTTAGAGTCCCAATTTTTTCTTTACCAATGGCGCTACATCCATCGTTGCATCAAAGTACAACAAGATACCTTGGTCAAAAATGTAGGTATATCCACCTTCGGTAGCCACTGCTTTTACGGCAGTGTTGAACTCATCCAAGATAGGCTTCAGCAGCGTATCTCTTTTGGTTTGGAGCAACTGGCTCATTTCTTGTTCGTAAGCAAGAATTTTTTGGCGCTCTTCCTCGAGTTTCTTCTCTTCCTCTTCTTGCTGCTTGGGTGGTACCAGACCATCCTGTACTCGCTTCTGGAAATCAGTTACTTTGGTTTGAAAACCAGTGACCATATCTTGGCCTTTCTTCTGCAATTGCTTTTGGTAAGCCTCCATGTCGGAGTCAGCCTGCTTCACCTTAGGCAGTTCTGCCATCATTGCTTGTGAATTGATGTAGCCAAACTTTTGAGCTTGGAGGGCTACAGTACAAAACACTGCGAAGATGATCATAAAGCCTGTCTTCATAAACTTGTTCATTGTTGTCCGTATTTGCGATTTTAAATTTTCGAATTGTCCGAAAATCGCGCAAAAATAACCTTTTTCAGATTATTTCAAGCGATTGATGATGTCATCGGTTTTGTCGTACTGCGGGTTAGAAAAAATCATCCCCGCTGAACCACCTTTGTCGAAGATGAAATCATAGCCCCGCTCTTTTGCGTAAGCTTCGATGGCTGCGTAAACACGATCCTGGATGGGCTGTACCAGTTCTTTGCGGCGCTGAAACAGGTCACCATCGGGTGAAAAGCGTTTGCGTTGCATTTCGCGAACCTCCGATTCTTTCTTCACAATTTCGTCTTCACGCTGTCTACGTGCTTCGTCACTCAAAAGGACTTGCTCCGCTTGAAAACGGTTGTATAGGCTCTTGATTTTATCGTATTCTTGCGCAATTTCTTGCCGCCAACGTGCCGCCATCTTGTCCAATTCATCGCCAGCAGCCTTGTATTCATTGACACTTTCGAGGATTCGGGATACGTCTACGCTGGCAATACGCTGGGCTTGAACCATCAGGGCAAACGCTGGAACCAAGGCCAGAACCAATATTGCTTTCTTAATGAGGTTGAATGTCTGTTCCTTCATGGAAGTTCTATTTTTGTTTTGTGACGAAAATTTGCAATAATGTAACGGGAAGTTTGGGTAAAAGAAAAGCGGAGATAGGCGGTTTAACTAATGCTTAACCAATGGAGGCTCTATGAGGGCTCGAATAGAAAGTTTTTAGCATTTTTTTACCTTCCTTTTAACGTTTCCCAATTCCTGACCCATACGTCCGTTTGGGTAAACGGAATCTCAATTTTGTGCTCCCGGAAAACTTTGTCGATCTCAAAACGGATGTCGCTTTTTACATCTTCGATCCCCATAAATTCGTTGGACCAAAAATAGACTTCAAAATCGAGACTTGAGGTTCCGAACAAAACCAGGCGGGTATTCACTTCTGGAGTAGGCAATACTTTAGGATGATTTTTGGCTGCGGTTACTAAAATTTTTTTGACCAACTCGGTATCTGAACCATAAGCTACGCCCACCGCAACCGTAAATCGGGCCACATCGTCGCCGTGACTCCAATTGGTCACATTGTTGATGACTAGCCGTGAATTTGGGACAATCACACTACGGTTGTCACGGGTTTGTACGACGGAAGTACGTGGACCAATGCGGCGTACTTTTCCCACCAGGCCATCTAATTCGACCCAGTCGCCCACTTCCACTGAACGTTCAAACAACAACAAAATCCCCGAGAAGAAGTCATTGAAGGTTTGTTGCAATCCAATCCCCACACCTACCAATAGTGCCACCGCACCACCCGCAATTACTGTAATATTTACGCCCACAAAATGGAGCGCAATCAGTCCAGCAATAAAGTAGATGAGGTAATTGACGAGTTGGTTGAAAGCAAATTGTGATCCGATGTTGATGCTGCGCCTGCGGTAAAAATTGGCCAAAAACAGATGAATGATCAGCCAAATCAAGAGTTGCGCCAATAAAATTACCAAGGAAGCGATCAGGACATTGGAAATGCGGAGGGCATAATTGCCCTTGCCCACTTTGCCTTCAAAAAACGTGAAGTCGGTTTGGAACAAACTCAACATGGCCATCAAGGTGATGACGTACACTGCATATTTGATGTACCGATTGGAAGTAGTCAGGGTGCGCTGCAGGCCACTGGAGCCTCCGCCTAGAATTGGATTTTTGACATTTCCCTGAGCCTGAAAAAAATTGCGCAAAATGACTCGACCTAAAATCAGATCCACAATGAATGCAATTTGCCAACACATCAGCCCCTGTACTAGGGTAGAAATCCCAACCCAACGCATTTTGTCTTGGTACAAAGTATAGTCTACCTCACAAGTCCACATCCAAGTCAGAATGACCAGGTACAAAAAAAGAGGCTGAAAGCGCCGCCTTACTTGCCTACGCCGGGCCTGTTCCACATCGAATCGACGGAACATTTTGGGCAATATCCAAAACAAGATCAGCCAGTCGAGCACCAATAAGCCCAAGGTTTGTAAAGAGGCAATTGTTAATTGTGCACCGCTGATTTGAAAACTCCCTAACTCAAGGATTATTTTGGACCAAAAGTTTTCCATATTTACGCTATTAAAAAATGCTGTATTGGCATTTTTAAAGTTCAAAGAACGATAAAAAAACATGATCATCCAAGGCCAGATTATTGATATTCACCAAAGAAGAATTTTTCCTGGCGAGCTGCAAATTTCCCAGGGCTTCATCAAACAAATTCGCCCATTACAAAGTGCACCGCAGCGCTACCTCCTGCCAGGCCTGGTGGATGCCCATGTGCACATCGAGAGTTCAATGCTGATACCCTCCGAATTTGCCCGACTGGCGGTGGTACACGGCACGGTCGCAACGGTATCCGATCCACACGAAATCGCCAACGTATTGGGCATTGCCGGGATAGAATACATGATTCAAAATGGACGGCAAACGCCATTTAAATTTTTCTTCGGGGCGCCTTCCTGTGTTCCGGCTACCACTTTTGAAACCGCTGGGGCAGTGATTGATGCGGATGGAGTTAAAACCTTGCTCGCTAAACCCGAAGTCAAATACCTGGCCGAAATGATGAATTACCCCGGCGTACTTTTTGCTGATGAAGGGGTGATGGCCAAAATCAAAATCGCGCAACAACTAGGCAAACCCATCGACGGCCATGCGCCTGGGCTAAGGGGAACGGATGCCCAGCGCTATTTCGCAGCGGGCATCAGCACCGACCACGAATGTTTTAGCTACGATGAAGCCTTGGAAAAATTAAAACTGGGAGTGAAAGTGCTGATCCGGGAAGGCAGTGCAGCCAAAAACTTTGCCGCCTTGATCGATTTATTGCCCCAATTCCCGGCACAAATCATGTTTTGTTCCGACGACAAACACCCCGACGACCTGATCCAGGGCCACATCAACCAATTGGTGGCTCGTGCCCTGATGGGTGGCTGCGATTTGTACGATACCATCCGTGCGGCAACCATCAATCCGGTGGAGCATTACAAATTGGAGGTGGGCTTATTGCGTGAAGGAGACCCAGCCGATTTGATTGTAGTGGAAGACCTGAGCACCTTTGAAGTGGTAGAAACCTACATCAATGGACAAATGGTGGCCCGCCGAGGACAAAGCCTATTGCAATCGGTCAAAGCGGGTGTGCCCAACCAGTTCAATACCTCGCTGAAAAAGCCCCAGGATTTTGCGGTTCCAATTGCCAAAGCGGGCAAAGTAAGAGTCATCGAAGCCATCAATGGTGAAATTGTCACCAGGAGTTCTTTGGCTGATCTGCCCAGTATCGCAGGTATGCTCCTGAGCGACGTCAATCAGGATATGCTGAAAATCACGGTCGTCAATCGTTATGCTGATGCGACACCTGCGGTCGCTTTCATCAAAAATTTTGGGTTAAAAGAAGGGGCCATCGCTTCTTGTGTGGGGCACGACTCCCACAACATCATTGCCGTAGGCGTGGATGATGCTTCGATTTGTAAAGCGGTGAATGCCATTATTCGTTCCAAAGGAGGTATTTCGGCGGTCAATAATCAGGAAGAAAAAGTGTTGCCGCTACCCGTAGCCGGAATCATGACCAATGCCGATGGCTATCAAACCGCCAAACTATACAGTGAGATTGACCATTTTGTCAAAGAAAACTTAGGTTCCACTTTGCATGCGCCCTTTATGACCTTGTCCTTTATGGCGCTGTTGGTAATTCCTGATCTCAAACTCAGCGATTTGGGTTTGTTCAGCGGAAAAGATTTCGCTTTTGTAGAACTATTCACATAATCAATATCTTTGTGCCGAAAATTTTTCAACTCAAGTATTCATGCAAGTTTTTGCCAAAGTCATTTCAGTCGTCTTTCACCCTTTGTTGGTGTTGACTTACATGCTGGTGTTATTTTTGTTGGTCAATCCCTACGTTTTTGGCGTACACAACATTGCTGAGCCTTTTGGGATGCAACTGGTTTTACGGGTGTTTTTGTCTTCGTTTTTCATTCCTATGGTTGCGGTGCTGATGTTGCGCTTTACGGGTTTGGTGCAATCTCTGGAAATGCCCGATCGGCAGGAACGCATCATCCCTTACATTGTCACCGGAATTTTTTACCTCTGGTTGTTCCGCAATTTAGTGGACAATACCACCATTCCCCG
>JAIXOO010000187.1 GCA_027486765.1 Saprospiraceae bacterium | reverse complement strand
CGGGAGGAGGTGTTTTTGGAAAGGGAACGGCACTGCATGTGTCGGAAAAATGAGCTGGGCTTTCCCGGATACCCCATGCGGGCCATTCGAACCAAAGAATACCTGTACATCCTCAACTTGCGCCCTCAACGCATGCCAGCAGGTGACCCTACCATTCCCGGTACGCCCTCCGAATACGGTGATGTAGACGGTGGCCCCACCAAGGCCTACATGATGGATCATGCCACGGACGACAATGTGCGTACTTTTTTTCAAATTGGATTTGACAAACGCCCGAGAGAGGAATTGTACGACGTCAAGGCCGATCCTTTTAACGTCAATAACCTGGCTCAATACCCCAAATACGAGCGACTCAAAAAGAACCTGCAACTGAAGCTGGACATCTGGATGTCGCAAAACGAAGATCCACGCTGGCACGGCGGTGGTGATGAAATTGACCGTTATCCCACTTACGACAAAGCCTGGATAACCAAATGGGACATTATTTTTTTTGATGAATAACTCTTTTTCTGGCAGTAGAAGAATATTTTTACCCCCCAAATAACACATCAGATCAATGAACAATACTTCAATCAAAGTACTCGTCGTAGGCTGCGGCAACATGGGCGCTTCCCATGCTTTTGCCTATCAATTATTGGACGGTTTTGAAATTTGTGGCATCGTATCTACGGGCAAAAGTAAAGAAGTGCTGAATGAAAAACTGGGCGGCGGCTTCCCACTGTATTCAGATTATACCTTGGCACTCGCGGAAACCCAGCCCGACGCAGTTTGTATCTCAACTTATCCCGACACCCATGAGCAGTTTTGTATCCAGGCCTTGGAAGCGGGTTGCCATGTGTTCATCGAAAAACCCATTGCGGATACGGTAGAAGGCGCGGAAAGGGTAGTGGCTGCGGCGCAAAAAGCGGATAAAAAAGTGGTGGTAGGCTATATTTTGCGGCATCATCCATCCTGGGCAAAATTTGTGGAAATCGCACAGGAGCTAGGCAAACCTCTGGTCATGCGCATGAACCTCAATCAACAGAGCCACGGTTTCATGTGGGATGTGCACCGCAATCTGATGAAAAGCCTGAGCCCTATTGTTGACTGTGGCGTGCACTACATCGATGTGATGTGCCAAATGACGCGCTCCAAACCGGTACGGGTGAGTGCCATCGGTGCCCGCATGACCAACGACATTCCAGCAACCAATTACAACTATGGTCAATTGCAAATCCATTTTGAAGACGGCTCGGTAGGTTGGTACGAGGCGGGCTGGGGCCCAATGATGAGTGAAACGGCCTTTTTTGTAAAAGACGTGATTGGCCCCAAAGGCTGTGTCTCCATCGTAGCCAAAGATGCTGGTGCTGCGGGCAAATCGGACAATGTGGATTCGCACACCAAAACGGAATCCCTGCGTTGGCACCACGCCGACATTGATGCCAGCAATGAATTCACCCGGCCGGATGAATGGATCGATCTGCAGGATGAGCCGGATCACCAGGAATTGTGCAATCGGGAGCAGCGCTATTTTCTGAAAGCGATTCAGGAGAACCTGGATTTGACGGATCATTTGGCGGATGCCGTGAATAGCTTGAAGGTTGCCTTCGCCTGCGATGAATCGGTGCGGACTGGGGAAATGGTAAGGCTGGGGTGAAGTTAAGGAACGGGTTCAAAATAGCGTAATAATTGGATGGGACGGTGGCACTCAGCGCTCCAAGCCATTTTTTGCTATCTTTATCTCCACAAGTACCACCATGAGAATCATCCACACCTCCGATTGGCACCTCGGCCAACGCCTCCTCTTCAACGAGCGGGGCGATGAGCAACAACTGGCCCTGCAATGGCTCCATGAGACCATTGTTCAGGAGCAGGCTGAGGCCTTGATCCTGGCGGGAGATGTATTTGACAATGGCAATCCACCCCATCCGGCGCGGAAACTGTATTATAATTTTTTGACCAATTTGTTGCACACCACTTGTCGGCACATTGTGATTGTTGGGGGCAATCACGACTCGCCAGGTATGTTGGATGCGCCGCGCGAATTATTGGAATACCTCAATATACGGGTGGTGGGTGCTGCTTCCGAAAACCTCGAACAAGATTGTTTGTTGCTCCACAATGCCGCTGGCGAATTAGAAGTAGTCATCGCTGCGATCCCTTTTTTACGCGACCGCGATCTTTCGCCGAGTGTGAGTGGGGAAAGCACCCTCGACCGGATTCAACGCATCCAAACCGGGATTCGCCAACGCTATCAGGAGATGGGTGCCCTGCTTGAGCCTTACCGCGCCCAAAACGTGCCGATTCTGGCCACCGGGCACTTGTATGCCCAAGGTGCTCAAGCCTCCGACAAACAGGACAACATCTATATTGGCAACACTGAAAACCTGGATGTCGACACCCTTCCCAACCTGTTTTCGTATGTAGCCCTCGGACACATCCACCGCCCGCAAGCCGTCGCTGGAAACCAGCGGGTGCGGTATTCTGGCTCACTGATTCCCCTGAGTTTTAGCGAAACCAAGGATGAAAAAGGGGTGTATTGCCTGGAATTTGAGGGCCATACCCTGAGTGAAGTGCGTTTTTTACCCGCGCCCACTTTTCGCCGCCTCAAAACCATCCATGGAACTTTGGCTGAAGTGGAAGATAAACTGCAAGTTTTTGCCAACAAAGAGCGCGAAGCATTGCCCGCCTGGGTGGAAGTCATTGTGCAATCACCTACTTTTATTCCCCAACTCGATAGCCACTTGCGCACCCTCGTCAAAGATTGGCCACTGGAAATCCTCAAAATTCGCCTCGAACGCCAATACCAGGCCCTCGACGAACAATTGGATGCCGTGGTAGAATCCTTGGAATCCCTGGATGTGCTCGAAGTTTTTCGCAAACGAGCCGAAAAAGACCAGCGCAGCGAAGAAGAATGGACCGAATTGGAAGCCACTTTCCGGGAATTGGCAGAAGGCCTGAACAGCCCTTAGCCGCCTGGTTGCTGAGCGAAGCCGAAGCGTCACCTTGCTTCTCACTTTTCGTTTTTCATTTTTCATTTTTCATTTAACCATGAAGATCCGCAAACTCACCATAAAAAACCTGCACTCCCTCCGTCTCGATGCCGAGATCGACTTTCAGGCGGCTCCGCTGGGAACTACAGGGTTGTTTGCCAT